>NZ_JAYGHE010000002.1:159597-244392 GCF_034931145.1 Nostoc sp. UHCC 0252
TAAGTTAAGAACTTTACTCATTACTCCTTACTCACTACTCATTACTCCTCCATTCGAGGTGTGGTGAGAAATCCGGGATTCTGGCTCCTGACTCCTGGATTCTGTTCGATAAAAACAGAATAGCTACGACTCGAACAAAAATGGTTCGCCTTTAAGATATTTGCTACAGAGGCTTTCACTAACGTAAGGTACGGTTTCTAATAAGTAATCGTGTTCATTTGGTTGCGATGCTAAAAAAGCAAAATTGTTTACTATTGCTCCAATAAAGAACGCTTCCAAGATACTCTGATGCTCATTGGGCAGTTGACGCACGCTTTGATAGCCACTTTTCAACGCGAAACGTCACATTTTCGCTATGACCCAAGAATACCAATTGAGCAACGCTGACATTGTACTGAGCTAGTGCAGTTAGAGCGAGACTGTTCCAATCGATTTTGCTCTTCATCAATTTCCGAGCCAGATACTTGTTTCAAAGAAAATAAATTTACATCATCCAACTAGCTGGTATCAGTGTAATTGCGCCTATACCTTTGGAAAGATTTTCAGCAAATTTCGGTGATAAACAGCGAAAAAAAAGCAGACACTATTTAAAAGCGAAGGCTGGCTTTAATTTAAGCGTTGTAACTCCTGTTCTTTGGCGATAACATAGAAATAAGTTGATTTGAAGCTTATCAAACCGCCTTTGGCGTAAATTTTTTTATGGAGATTCAATTAATCAATATCGGCTTTGGTAACATTGTGTCTGCTAACCGAGTAGTAGCCATTGTCAGTCCAGAGTCTGCCCCGATTAAGCGGATTATTACGGATGCACGGGATAGAGGTCAACTAATTGATGCAACTTACGGCCGTCGGACTAGGGCTGTAATTATCACCGATTCCAGCCATGTAATTCTGTCGGCAATTCAACCGGAAACGGTAGCAAATCGCTTTGTAATTTCCCGCGATCATCAAACTGTAGATAATTAGCAGTAGATTATTCCGACTGCTCTTTGTACCGGATCAGCAGTACCATCTGAATTAGATAAGTTTGCTGTCACCCTTACTAAAAATTCTTTAGTCACTAGTGGACTTGGCCGAGAACACAAGACTAATGAATAATAAATATCTATTTATTGATTCGCAGGTTGAGGGGATAATGCCAGTTTTACCGATCCAAAGTAGTGCTACCAACGCAGAAGGCTTACATTTAGGCAGACTGATTGTTTTAACTGGCCCCAGTGGGGTTGGTAAAGGTACTTTAATGCGATCGCTCCTAGAGCGTCATCCAGAACTTTATTTTTCCGTATCCGCAACGACTCGTTCTCCCCGGCCAGGGGAAATCGATGGCAAAAATTATTACTTTATCAGCCGTAGTAAGTTTGAACAATTAGTGGCTGAGGGTGAGTTTTTAGAATGGGCAGAATTTGCTGGTAACTATTACGGCACTCCCCGTGAAGCTGTACTTAACCAAATTCAATCTGGCAAATTGGTAGTGCTAGAAATTGAGTTAGAAGGTGCAAGACAAATTCGTGCTTCCTTCCCCAGTGCCCTCAGCATTTTCATTTTACCGCCTTCTTTTGAAGAATTGGAGAAACGGATACGCGATCGCGCCCAAGACTCTGAAGAAGCGATCGTCCGTCGTTTATTGCGTGCCCAAGAAGAAATTCAAGCCGCAGATGAATTTGATATTGAAATCGTTAATGACGATTTTGAAACTGCTTTAAATGACATTGAAACGGTTCTGTTTAAATAAGTTAAGAGTTAGGAATTAGGAGTTAGGAGTTTAAATTCATAACTTCTAACTCCTGTACAGACGCGATTAATCGCGTCTCTACTCCTAATTTCTAAATTAACCAAATAAACCTTGAATTAGCCCTAGATTGCTAGTCAAAAAGTAAGCAACCACTGCACCACCAATACCACCAATCAAGAAAGAACTGGCAAAATTGTTCCAGCTTTCTTTAGAGTTGAAAGCATCTATTGGAGGGTTAGGTACGGTAACGCTGGCAAGCGCTTTTGGAGGATTGCTATTTGCATAAAGGGATAGCCCCGCCGTCAGAACAACAATCAAGCCAATGGCTGCCAATAACCCAGCTAAGTTGGCATTATCTGTATCTCGCAGTGGGCCCAATCTAGCAAAGGGGCCAAATATCCAGTAACCATGAGCCATACCAACTTCTAAACCACGTCTGGCAGGAGTTATGCCAGGACGATAAGCTGGCAAGTTATTAATGAACCACTTGCTCAAGGGAGAAGCATTAATCGGGGTTTCTAGATTACCGATCTGTGGATCGCGGAATGCGGGAAAAACAACTTCCCGATTTCTGGGATCGCTGGGGAGATTCTTTGATGCATCTACAGCTTGTGCCATATTTTATGTTTGCCTCTAAATTTAAAATGGTGGCATTTTTATATTAATAATAATTGTAGCTAAAGATGTCTTTTAGCTAAGAAGTTTAGAAAAATTAATTTAGCTAGTTTTAAAACTGTGAAACTCGCGATCTGTAAACAGGATCACGAGTTTCAAAAAACTCTTTGTGCTACCTATTTGGGTGATAATTCTGCTTAACTAAGCTGAATACATCAATTACATAATTTTAGGAAAAACACAAGAAATTCAACTGTGCTAAATTCCATTTTCCACTTATGGCAGTGGGTGGAAAAGGAGATCGGGGAAAAAGCGGTTGAATTCAATCAAGATACCTGCTGTGACAAACAGCCATAGAGTTGCTGCCACCGGCGCTGTGGAAATAAACTTAACCAAATAGGATGATTGGCTCTCTTTATCTGCCATGAACTTAGTCTCCAAAAAAATGAATTAGTTAAGCTGAATTAGCGTGGAGAAACAGGAATTTCTGTATCTTTGGCTGTTAATTTTCCAGAGAGAAATTCTTGGAGTGCTGCTACTGGCCAAGTAAAACCTGACGCTATGATCGGTAGTGCCAAACCAAGATCGATTTGGATTTCTTTTTGCTCTGTGTTCGGCTCTTTTTTGATCGCTTGCAGGTAGGCACGACCTACCCAGCCAATCCAACCAGCAATATATAGAAATAGAATGCTAGGGATCAAAAAGTCACCAGCATAATCTAGACGGCCATCAACAATCAAGTGGGGATAACCTTCAGGGCCGCATAGCTCTTGAGAATAGCGTTCAAACCGCTTTCTCCCAGATTCGGGATCAGCAGTTGTATTACGGGCATTAGCTGCTAGCTGTTGAAAAGCGGGATTGTCCTTGCACGGTGTCAAATTAGCCCCTAAAGCTTGTGCTGGGGAGGCAAAATTGAACCAAAGACAAATCGCTAACATCAAAGCAAACAATCGTCGCATAGAGTTGTTTCCTTTTATTACAAAACAAGAAGTTTTTTGTACAAAACGAAGCGGCTTGTACAGTTAGTTTATTTGCATAACTAGGAAGTCATCATACTCTTGGGTGGGAACCGAGTAAAGTTTAAGTAAATAAAAGTTAAAGCTTCTCAACCAAAATAAGTGCTGAGTACTGAGTACTGAGTAACGAGTTCTGAGTATAAGAATTGTTGTTGTAGGGTAGTAAAGAAGCAAGATTTTCTCTTGATTACTCAGGACTTTAGACTCAGCACTCATTACCTTAAATGACAACCGTTTTAGCAATAGAAACTAGCTGTGATGAAACTGCCGTCGCAATTGTTAACAATCGTAAAGTTTGCAGTAGTATTGTAGCCTCGCAAATTCCAGTGCATCAGCAATATGGCGGGGTAGTGCCAGAAGTAGCGTCTCGCCAGCATTTAGAAACGATAAATGTTGCGATCGCACAAGCCCTAGATCAAGCCCAGCTAAACTGGGGACAAATAGACGCAATTGCCGCCACTTGTGCGCCTGGACTTGTAGGAGCGCTGTTAGTGGGGTTAACTGCCGCCAAAACCCTAGCAATGGTACACAACAAGCCCTTTTTGGGAGTTCATCACCTCGAAGGTCACATTTATGCAACTTACTTGAGCGAATCAAGTTTAAATCCCCCTTTCTTGAGTTTATTAGTTTCTGGCGGACATACAAGCTTGATTTCCGTCAAAGATTGTGGTAGCTACGAAACATTAGGACAAACCCGTGATGATGCTGCGGGTGAAGCCTTTGATAAAGTGGCACGATTATTAAAGCTGGGTTATCCCGGTGGGCCAGTAATTGACAAGTTGGCACAACAAGGAAATCCCCAAGCCTTTGCTCTACCAGAAGGAAAAGTTTCTTTACCTGGCGGTGGGTTTCATCGTTATGATTCAAGTTTTAGTGGGTTAAAAACGGCTGTATTGCGTTTAGTGCAGCAATTAGAAAAAGATGGTGGACAAGTGCCAGTGGCAGATGTAGCAGCTAGCTTTCAGGAAACCGTAGCGCGATCGCTAACCAAAAGAGCGATCGCCTGCGCCCTAGACTATGGTCTAGACACAATTGCTATTGGTGGCGGTGTAGCAGCTAATAGCGGATTGAGAAAAAACCTTCAAGCCGCCGCCATTCAACATAACCTCCGTGTCTTATTCCCACCTCTCAAATTCTGTACCGATAACGCCGCCATGATCGGCTGCGCCGCCGCCGATCA
Source organism: Nostoc sp. UHCC 0252 (assembly GCF_034931145.1). Classification (NCBI taxonomy): domain Bacteria; kingdom Bacillati; phylum Cyanobacteriota; class Cyanophyceae; order Nostocales; family Nostocaceae; genus Nostoc; species Nostoc sp. UHCC 0252. Next base: position 164,141 of record NZ_JAYGHE010000002.1, read on the forward strand.
TCTATCTCATGGTCATACATCGCCTCTCACACTAGGCGTTGAGTCTAGGTTAGCCCTGACCCAGGTAATGAAGTTGTATCATCCTGTTGAATAGTCATTTGTCCTTTGTCCTTTGTTAGCTGTAACCACCGATGACTAATGACTAATGACTAATGACCAATGACCAACGACCAATGACTAATGACTAATGACTAATGACTATCGACCGAATGCGATCGGCAACTTCATCTGGCTGTTCCAACATAGCCAAATGTCCACAATTAGGAATTTCCAGAACATTGTCACCACAATATTGGAACAGTCTGTGAAAGCTAGCTAAATGGCGTACATACTTAGGTTCCATAACTTTATCTTCAGCACCAGCCAAAAAATAAACTGGCTGCTTCAGTTGGGATACTAGCTCAGGTAAACGATTGATTTCTTCTTCCGTTGTTGAATCTAACAGAGTTCCTAACGCTGCTTCTGGGTCAGCCACAACGAAATCAATCAGCCTCTGACGTGCCCAATGGCGGTCTATAGGACGAACTACACTGGCTCTAGTAAACAGCAAATCAATCAAAGGTACTTGGGAGAGCCAACGCGGACGGACTTGCAAAAATTTTTGACCCGCCGAGCGAAATTGCTCAAAGGCTTCTTTGAGGTAAATACCGCCGCCAGCGTTGATACAAATAACTCCTTTAACACACTCAGATATTTGATCTGCTCCCCAAAGAGCGATCGTACCTCCCAAGGAGTGACCAATTAGCCAAGCACTGGTAATATTTAGCTGTTTTAGGAGAATGCCTAAATCCTGAGCATAAGCAACAGGAGTATAAAGAGAATCGATTGGTGAGCCAAGCCCATTATTCGAGATGGGCATCAGACTCAGAGAAGTTTGTGCCCGACTAAAATCAGTTTTTACCTGAGACTGGGATTCACCAAAACCCCGCAAATCATAGGAAAGGCACTGCAAATCATCTGATAGGCGGGAAATCACAGGTTGCCAATATCCACGGCTATTAAGCCAACCGTGGATAAATACTAAAGCGTGGGGGCAGGAAGTGGGAGCCGTTAGCTCGTATGCGTGTGGAACGCCCAAGATTTCGATAGTTGCCATACTTATATCGTACCCCGAAGGACGGGTGCGACTAAATACAGAATCGGAAGAGAGATGCGATTAATCGCGTCTGTACGGGAGTTAGGAGTAAGGAATTACGCCTTATATGAATTAAAAATGCCCTACCGATAGCAAGGGTTTCAGGCTGTGGTTTAGCCAAGATTTTTAGCTATGTTGACGTATTTACGCCTTTCCAGACTCCAACTCACATAAGCCGCGAATTTTTAATTACGAATCACGAATTACGAATTATTTAACTCATAACTCCTCACTTTTTTCATTTCCCCAGCAATCTCTGTCGCACTCCTTCAGCAATTTTGTGACCGAGATATTCAGGAATAAGGCTTTCATTTGGCCCCAACAAGTAGAGAATTAGCCGTGTACGTCCACGCCAAACCAATAAATTGGCATTGACTACCAACAGGTCTTCCTGCCAGATGGCGTACATCACTTTGTAGAATAATCCTGGTTGATTATCGGCTTCAATCACTAAGGCAGGGAGATGAAAGACCGGATCGACATAGAACTCAGTTTGTACTTGCTCTAAACCAGTATCTAGATTAAATTCTACTGCCAGCATCTCTTCTACCTCAAACCGACCTCCTAAAGCCTCGCGGATGGCGCGACAGACATTTTCTGCGGTTTTATCGGTCAAGGCTTTACTACCACGAGATACCAACAATTTGATAAAAACTAACATTGGCGGACGGATCTGACCGTATAGGCTCAGACCGTGAATAGTCAACCCATAAGCTGCTAGTACACCAAAAATATCGCTGAGGAGAAAAGACTGGTTGCGGTAAGCAAAATGCAAAGCACTTTTACTACCTTCCGGTTTCAGTTCAATAACAGCGCGTCTAGTTTTATAGAGACGGTAGGCTAGGCGCAAATTTTGCAGTTGAATTTCACTGCTGACGAATTGCTCATAAAACTGGGGAAACGCTCGGTTAAAGCGTTTTAGGAGTTCCAGTGTTGAAGATTTTAAACCAGAAGCCATTGTTAAGGGTAAAACTCGCTTGCTTTCATCACCTGGGGACTAGGGGCTGGGTGTTGGGGGCTGTGGACTAGGAAAGAATTTTCCCGAATACTCAATCTCTTGTATACAATTCACTCCTAAATTAACGTGCATTTAAGCTTTATACGAGCAATTGCCAGGATTTGGTTGTTCCATATTAAATTTTGAATTTTAAGTGTGACTTTCCACCATCATAACTTCGGTGTCCAATTGCATTGGCAAGCAAGAGGAGGAACTGAACAGGGCGTAATTTTGAATATTGAATTAGTTTATGGGATTCACATTTGATTTTTTGAAAAAACTCGGTACAACTCAAAGAGCCTTCTTGCCTATTAAGCTAAGTTAGTATGGCTACGCCACGCTGCACGAACAAAAATCAAAGTAGATTCCTATATATCCCTACCCTTTTGGGGAATTTCTCCTAGCCTTTACAACTAAATGCTAAAGTTGAAAATGATTGGTGTGAAACACGCTCTAACTAGCTGTTACTATTGCAAATCCCCAAAACAACCGAAGAACTTTGAGTGTAAGGGGTTAGCAAATGGCGGTAGCTATGTTAAGTGTGAATCAACACTCCTGAGAGTGGAAAGCAATCTAGTTATACTACCCGAACCACGTTGGCATGGGTTTTTGGAAAACTTGGTTTAGTACTCCTGAATCTGTAGCGACAACTAGGACAAACCCCTTTGAAGAACATCTGGATGCTGCGGGTAACTCCAACCCCAACAGCATTAGCGAAGCTTCTTCAAAGGAAACTCGCATCGTCTTCAGTACGGAGCGAGATATTGACCTGTATGAGCTAGAGGAACTCTGTGATGCAGTTGGTTGGTCGCGTCGTCCTCTAAGAAAAGTGAAAAAAGCTATTGAGCATAGTTTTCTTGTCGCCTCAATGTGGCAGGTGAGAGGAAACCAAAAGCGGCTCATTGGTTTTGCCCGCGCTACCTCAGATCATGCGTTTAATGCCACTATTTGGGATGTGGTGGTTCACCCAGATTTCCAAAGTCAAGGACTGGGTAAAGCGCTGATGAAGTACGTTCTCAAAAAACTTAGAAGTGAAGAAATTAGTAATGTCACTCTCTTTGCTGATCCCCATGTTGTAGATTTCTACCGGACTATGGGGTTTATGGCTGATCCAGAAGGCATTAAAGGCATGTTTTGGTATCCTCACTAGCACTCGATCAAAATAAAACCCGATTTGCACAAGAAATCAGGTCAAATGGTGAAAATCTATTATTTTGATGTAGTTACTTTTGTAAGGTTCAGCCGACGAGGGCGCAAGTAGTATATATCTTGTAAAACTAAGTCGGCAAAAAACCTTTATCAGTAGAAAAATATAATTTATCTTGCTCTTGGCAAAGGAGAAAAAAGATTAGGCATAAGCCGCATGATGTGATATAGTTACTTTAATACTTTTGAAAAAGCGCGATCGCTATTGATGGGATAAAACCCAAGCTCAAAAGTAGATGAGTATAAACGGGATGTAGCGCAGCTTGGTAGCGCGCCTGCTTTGGGAGCAGGATGCCGCAGGTTCAAATCCTGTCATCCCGATTTTAGTTACATATTTAATATCTAAAGTAAATTGATAGAATTTTTTCGTTAAGATGTGCGATTTGATTGCACGTTTTTGCGGTTAAGAGTAAATTGCCTATTATATCATTTGGTTTCCTATTAAACTCTAACAAGCAAATTTCGCCGTTAAGGAGTAAGATATTCCTGTACTGAGCTTTGTATAGATTTGAGAAGATATCAAGTAAGCTGGGTGGAACGATTGATTAAGTAATAGCGTCAACCGATATTAGAGAAAGCCGATAGAATGACATTTATCATATCTAAGGTCGAGAAAGTCAGACAGAAATTTTTCAGTTTTTGAGAAGATATATAATAGGCATCTACAGGTAGGCATCTACAAGATTTCGTGGTGAATAGCAAAGCGAAATCAAGAAAAACACAAATTTAGGGTGCTAAATTTGTGAAACCGATACTATAGCAATCCTAAATAGTTGGGGAATATTGGACTTTGACCGTTGACCCTGCGGGTGACGCTCCTGCGTCGCTACCGCTTGCGCTAACGGCAGTCGCTCTTTGTTGGAACAACAAGACCGGGCTGCCTCACGCTTAACCCTCAACCTCAACGCGCACGATGAATTTTTTACAACTGAAATAGATTGCTATATAACTAAAGCTAGTTGGTGCTGTGCAAATCCAACCATTTGTTTAATTTAATTGGCTTATTGATGCGAGGAGCAGTCATGAAATCATTTATTCGCTTGGGCGCAACATTGGGTATAGCTGGCAGTGTATTTTTAACAGGACTTTCAGGAATAGGCAATCTACCAGGAATGGGCAATTTAGAGGCGGTAGCGTTGCCCCAAGATCAGATAGTAAAAAAGCTCCAAGAAGTACCTGTCTTCACGCTTACCAATCCTAAAGGCGAATTCGTAGTTCTTTCAAGGAACAACGCCGCATCTAAACCTGTCTCTCAAGTAGGGTTTTTTATTAGCAAGCAAGATGCTCAAAAATTTCTTGATAATCGGCTCAAAAAAGAAAATCCCCAATTGGCAAGCACCTTACAGGTTAGACCTTTATCCTTGGCAGATTACTATAAAATAGTCCAAGAAAGCAAAAAGAAATCAGACTCTGTAATTTATACTTTAGTACCGACGCAAGCACAGGTAGCTTCAGCAACAAGTATGCTGAATCAAAATGGCAAAAAAGGGGAGCAATTCAATGGGATTCCCTTATTTGTACCCAAATTTAAGAAAGATAATAGCTATTTGACAATTCCCCTTGCACAAGGTAACGAGCGATACATCCCTTTCTTTTTTGAAAAAGAGCAAGCAGTGGCTCTGTTAGACCAATTCAAAAAAGCCGTGCCAAAGGAAGCAAATAACACAGAAATTCAGGTAGTGGATTTGTACGGGGTTATGGAGGCTCTCAATAGCAGCACTGATCCTAGTATCAATAAAATTGTTCTGTATCCATCACGGGAGTCTATCAATTTTATTCGTTCACTTGCGCCGAATCAATCACCCGCAGCCAAGCCTGCTGCTGCGCCCGCTCCGAAAAAATAACGGATCTGCGCTCCAAGGTTGAGGTATGGGGGAGAAGCATCTGATATCTGGTTTACAACTTTGGCAGTGGCGAAATGCTGCTCTTGAAGCAGCGATCGCCACTGATGTGCCAACAATGGAGGTAGATTGGCTACTTTTAGAAGTTGCTGGGCTAGATCGCTTGGCACTGCGTTTGGAATCTTTTAAAAATTGGCCGCAAATTCAGCTGCAATTGCCTCTAGAAAAATTAAACCAGCTATGGCAGAGACGATTAAACGATCGCTTACCAGTGCAATATATTGCCGGAGTTACACCTTGGCGTAACTTTCAAATTGCGGTGTCAAGCGCAGTTTTGATTCCCAGACCAGAAACAGAATGCTTAATTGATTTAGCTTTAGCAGCAGCTAACGATGTCTCAGGACATTGGGCAGATTTGGGTACTGGTAGTGGAGCGATCGCACTGGGATTAGCAGATGTCTTGCCAGCAACAATTCATGCAGTTGATTACAGTTTAGAAGCTTTAGCGATCGCCCGAACCAACGCTGATAATTTGGGTTTTGCTGATCGGATTAAATTTTATCGAGGTTCTTGGTGGGAGCCACTGGCATTTCTCAAAGGTCAGTTCAGTGGTATGGTGTCGAATCCTCCTTATATACCCACCAGCACCTTACCTACCCTGCAACCAGAAGTATTTAACCATGAACCACATCTAGCTTTGGATGGTGGTGGTGATGGCTTAGATTGCATTCGCCATTTGATAGAAATTTCTCCCAGCTATTTGCAACCTGGTGGCGTGTGGCTGATTGAGATGATGGCAGGGCAAGCGGATGCAGTGCGAGAACTTTTGCAAAATCAAGGAAGCTATTGTAAGATTCAAATTCACGCTGATTTAGCTGGAATTGAACGCTTTGCCCTTGCTTACAAAAGTTAGGAGTGATAAGTGATGAGTTATGGAATTCCTCACTCCTAACTTCTGTACAGACGCGATTAATCGCGTCTCTACTCCTAACTTTGTAAACATGACACAAGTTTCTTTAAAAAATCTTATAGCTGGCGCACAGGCTGGTGCTTTGGTGAGTTTTCCTACGGATACTGTTCCTGCACTTGCGGCGATACCAGAAAAAGCCGGGTTAATTTTTGCAGCGAAGCAACGCAGTCAGGATAAACCTTTGATTTTGATGGCTGCTAGTGCTGAAGATTTGTGGCTGTATGTTAAAGGTAGTGAAAACGAGTATAAAGTTTGGCAAGAAGTAGTTGAGAAACATTGGCCAGGAGGGCTGACATTAGTACTGCCAGCTTCAGATCGCTTACCAAAAGTTATGAATCCTATCGATCCAACGACAATTGGAATTCGAGTCCCCAACAGTGCGATCGCTCGAACTATTTTGGCGCAAACAGGCCCCCTTGCTACCACTAGCGCTAATTTTTCCGGTCAGCCACCTTTGCAAAGGATGGCAGAAATTGAGGTTCAGTTTCCCCAGGTTTTGACTCTCGCAACTACAGAATGTGAGGGTGAAACAGCAGGAATGGGCGTGCCTTCCACCGTTGCAAAATGGACAGGCATGAATTGGCAGATTTTACGCGAAGGTGCGATAAAGTTAGATATTTCGAGTGATAACAAAATATAGGTAGTTATAATGTTGTTTTCCTGATTTTCACAACAGAGAAATCTGGAACTTTAGTTTGCGCTGTTGTGGTCAACTAATAAGTTAATAATTACCGATTATGAATTGGAGCAACTGGATATATCTAGGAGCAGGATTAGCACTAGGTATGGTTTTCTATCGGTTATTTGGGCGATGGCTACGCCCAAAGCAGGCATCGCCAAATGTTTTATCTAGTTCATCCCCTGTAGCGCCATTAGAGCAAGAGGAGATGCCACCCATATCACAACAGCTACAGCAAACGCAGCTAGCATACCTGATGGCAAGGGAAATGAGCCAGTTTAAAGCTGGTTTTTTAGCACGGACTACTCATGAATTGCGATCGCCTCTCAATGGTCTGATTGGTTTGCATCAGTTAATTTTGTCAGATTTGTGTGAAGATCCAGCTGAAGAACGAGAATTTATTGCCCAAGCTCACGAGCGAACGCTGAAGTTGCTTAAGCTGATAGATGAAATTCTCACCGTTGCTAGAACAGAACACGGGACTAATAAATTAGATATTCAGCCTAGACCGTTAGCCCAAATTTTGGAAGAGGTGCATAAATTAACTTATATGCTGGCGGCAAATCGCAATTTTCCCTTGCAATTGTCACCTGTTGATCCAGAAATTTATGTTTTGGCAGATTACCTCTGGCTCCGCCAAATATTGATCAGTTTAATAGACACTGCCATTGCTCAAATGGAGGAAGGCAGCATCTGTATATCCAGTAGCACCATACCTACAAATAATTTTGTAAACATTTGGCTGGATATCCCAACTCATGCTATAACCTGGAGCGAGCCGATTGATTTGCTCAAATCTGATCAGCAGACGATCCAGATTGATCAAAAGAATGCTGCTCTTTCGCCAGGAATGAGGCTGTTAATCAATCAGACTGTGATGGAAGTTATGGGAGGAAAGTTGGAAATCTTGCCTTCGACCATTGCCAAGGAACCACATCAGGAAATTACCAGACTACAAATTTCTATCCCCCTAGTGATTCCTGAAGCTGAACTTCTGTAGCAGGAACCAAAGCAAGGTGAGCTAAGTTGTGTAACACCATCGTAGTGGTGGTGTTAGGCTGAAAACCAATCTTTTCATAAAATCCCTGCTGGTGAGTAGTCATTAAGTAAATGCGCTCAACCCGCCTCATGCGGGGATGACTCAAAACAGTTTTCACTAAATTGCTTCCCAGCCCACTACTTTGATACTCTGGATGAATGACAACATCCCAAATTGTGGCGCGATATATGCCATCAGATGTTGCTCTAGCAAAGCCAATAAGTCGATCGCTATCCCAGACAGAAATCACTGGTTCACTGTTGGCAATGGCTATACTTAAATCTTCAATACTGCGTCCCTTTGCCCAGAAAGCTGAAACGTTTAACAGTTCTTGGAGTTGGTAAAGGTCAATTTCAGACTTGCAATCGCTAAATTGAATCTGAGAATCATTCATGTATGGCATCCACCTTCGGCAATATCTTTGTATATTTAAGTCATATTTTGCTAAAAATTGCTGTACGTATATATGTAATTATTGACAAACCCACTTCCACAGAGGATGACTTGGCCCCTGCTGACGTATACGATAAACTTGTTTTTCTAAACGTTGTTTTTCCTGCGGTGGTAGTCCAAACAAGATATTCCGACTTTGCCAAACTAAAACAGCAGCAGTCATCCCAATGCAAAATGCTAAACCAAAGGTAGACAGTGGATGGTAGAAGAGTCCATATCGCACCGCTACCCAAGTAAAATATTGTTTCCACAGAGAAATTTCTGTACGTAGACCCCACAAGCTAACAGGTGCAATGGTAAGCCATAAACAGCCGACAAATAGCCATCTGGCATATATTGTCAGCTTGTGTAATCTTTGTACTTGTTGAGCAAAGGATGGGTCAGTTATTGAAGAGTGTTCTGATTGATCCATAGGCTGTGGGAAGGTGGGGGATGAGGAAGATGGGGGAGCAGGGGAGGCAGGGGAAGATAAGAAGAACAAGGGAGAAAAAAAGAATAACCAATGCCCAATGATTAATTACCAGCAGATGTATCAATCGACTCACCACTGACTACCGCGCGTTGACCGTTGCGCTCTCGCCACAAAGTTAGAAGAGTACTGGCGATGAAAATACTTGAATAAGCTCCTGCTGTAAAGCCAATAATTAAAGCTAAGGCAAAGTTTTTCAGAGTTTCGCCGCCAAACAGAAAGATGGCAAACAATGACAGCATTGTAGTAAAGGTCGTGTTGATTGACCGTCCTAAAGTTTGGTTAACTGCATCATCCACAATCTCAGCGATCGCTCGGTTAGGATTCGTCTTGAGGGTTTCCCGGATGCGATCGTAAATCACCACTGTATCGTTAACTGAGAAACCTGTAATTGTCAGTAGAGCAACGATGAACAGGCTATCTACTTCAGTACCCAATACTAAACCGAAAATCGAAAAAATCCCTGCCGTAATAAAGACATCATGCAATAGAGCAACGATCGCAAACACCGCATAATCTAACTGGAACCGGAAGCTCAAGTAAACGATGATGCCTGCAAAGGATACGATCAGGGCAATGGCACCAGAAGTAAATAATTCTCTCCCCAGAGTAGGGCCAACACTATCAAATTGGTTTTTTTGCTGGTCAAAAGTACCGACTTTTTCGCTTAAGGCATTTTGCAAGTTAGTGCGCTGCTCGGTATCCAAGTTTTTTGTGCGAATTAAGATGCCATTTTCTGCACCAGTGCTTCTGTCAGCGATAATTTGGATGCTACTATCACCCAATCCCTGCGTTTTCGCTACTTCCCGAACGACATTGATATCAATTGGCTGGTCGCAGTTACCGGGTTTGGTACAATCCCGTTCAAACTGCAATCGTGTACCACCGACAAAATCCAAACTGGGACGTAGGGGTGCTTTGATACTTGGGTTTTGCCAAGAAATCACCATTGAGATGATACCAGCAAGAATGATGGCACTAGAAATAGCCCACCAAAGCGATCGCGATTTGTTAATACTTAGTTTCATTGAGCCACCTCTGCCTGATTTGTTGGCAGGTTCGGACAGAAAAGTTCTGGTTTCTTGAACGCGGGAATTGTATATGCTAAAAACATCAAGGTGCGAGTACAAGTAATTGCTGTAAACATACTCACTGCTACACCCAACGCTAACGTTAGGGCGAAGCCTTTCACCAAACCAGCCCCTAGCCAGAATAGTGCAGCACAAGCAATGATAGTAGTAACGTTGCCGTCTAAAATACTCGAAAAGGCGCGGTAAAAGCCAGATTCTATAGAACGATACAGGCTTTTGCCTGCTTGCAATTCTTCCCGCGTCCGCTCAAAAATTAACACATTTGCATCAACCGCCATCCCAATACTGAGGATAAAACCGGCAATTCCTGGCAAGGTTAGGGTGACACCCAACAAAGCAAAGGTAGCCCAGGTTAGCAGGGCGTAGATCAAAAGTGCGATATCGGCAATCAGCCCTGGTAATCTATAGTACACTACCATAAATATTAATACTAAAGTCAGACCACCTACACCAGCGTAGATACTGCTAGTTATACTGTCTTTACCCAAGGTTGCCCCAACAGTGCGAATTTCAGCAATTTCTACTGGTACGGGTAGTGCGCCACCACGTAGCTGTACACCCAAATCATTAGCTTCTTGTGCGGTAAACCGTCCTGTAATTACGGCAGAGCCACCACTAATACCTGCGGCTGCAAATTCTATACCCACCGTAGGAGCGCTAATCAGTTCATTGTCCAGAAAAACACCAATGCTCCGCCCAGTACCAGCAAGATTTTTCGTCAAATTGGCAAATAGTTGACCACCCTGTTGGTCGAAGCGAATGGCAACATTCCAGTTGTTACCTTGAGTGGGTTCACCATAAGCATCCTTGAGGTATTTGCCAATTAGCGGTGGATCGGTGCTTTCAAACAATTCTGCGATCGCTTGATTATTTTTTTGTAAATCTTCTTGATTTTTAACTATTGCTGCTTTGTCTGTACTTTTTCTCAACTCTTCTTGCTTGAATTTCAATTCCGCTCTAGATGCTTGGAAAGCCAACAATTGAGTTTCTGTATTCGGCTTTTGGGTACGAAATTCTAACTGCGCCGTCCCTCCTAGCACCCGTTCAGCTTGCTCTGGATTATTCACCCCTGGCAATTGTACCAATATTTTATCTGCGCCCACTGTTTGGATCACTGGCTCAGAAACACCCAAACCATTAATCCGGCCTTCGACAACTCTCTTCACACCTTCCAATTCTCGTTCGGTGATTTTAGGAATTTCTGCTGATGGTTTCACCTGAATGGTTAACTGTGAACCTCCCCGCAAGTCCAGCCCCAAGGAGATTGGAATTGTGACAATCACCGTAATCGCGGCGATTATCAGGACTAAAATCAAAATTAATAGCGATCGCTGTCTTTGCATACCATAACTCGCAACTGACAAAGGCTATAATAGCGCTCTTTTGAGGAGTTATGAGTAAGGATTGGTTACTGGGGATCGGGGATTGGGTATAAGTTATTCTCCTAGTCCCCAGTACCCAGTCCCCAATCCCAAGTCTCTAAACTCGCAACGCCACCATTTTTTCCACAGCTTCCACGATTTGCTCTGGTTGGATAATTGTTAGTCGTTCCAGATTGCCGTTGTAAGGTGTGGGAATATCTTGGGAAGAAAGCCGCAGTACTGGCGCATCTAATTCATCGAATAAGCGATCGTTTATTGAAGCGATAACTTCTGCTCCGATACCCGCAGTTCGCATGGATTCTTCCACCACAATCACTTTATGGGTTTTACGTACTGATGAACCAATAGTATCAAAATCTAATGGCTTGAGGGATATTAAGTCAATAACTTCTGGATCGTAACCTTGTTTTTCAAGTGTTTTTACTGCTTGCAGCACGTGATGCCGCATCCGAGAATAAGTGATAATTGTGACATCCTTTCCTTGGCGCACAACTTCGGCTTTATCTAAGGGTAGTAAATATTCTTCTTCTGGTAAATCTTCTTTCAAGTTGTAAAGCAAAACGTGTTCAAAGAACAACACCGGGTTATCATCGCGGATAGCTGATTTTAGTAGTCCTTTGGCGTTTCTTGGTGTGGAGCAGGCAACAATCTTCAAGCCTGGCACAGCTTGGAAGTAGGTTTCTAATCGTTGGGAATGTTCTGCACCTAGCTGCCTTCCCACACCCCCAGGGCCGCGAATTACCATTGGAATTTTAAAATTACCGCCGGAAGTATAGCGCAGCATCCCAGCGTTGTTAGATATTTGGTTGAAAGCGAGCAATAAAAAGCCCATATTCATGCCTTCGATGATCGGACGTAATCCAGTCATCGCTGCTCCCACCGCCATGCCAGTGAAGCTATTTTCGGCAATGGGGGTGTCTAGAATGCGGAGTTCGCCATATTTTTGGTACAGGTCTTTGGTAACTTTGTAGGAACCGCCATAGTGTCCGACATCTTCACCGAGAACGAATACGCTGGAGTCACGCGCCATTTCTTCATCAATGGCTTCCCGTAAGGCGTTGAAGAATAATGTTTCTGCCATTTAGACCTTTTAGTACGATTATGGTTTTAGAATTTTATCGTGCTGCTGTCACAAATACGGTGAGCGATCGCACTAGTTAGAGATTGGTTTTTTAAGGAACCGCCGAATCATAGAGCGAGTAATTGCTATAGCCATATCAATAGATTTTAGAGGTTTTATAAGCGATCGCCTCCCCCTTTGGCAAATGAGGCTGATTTATTTACGCAATAATATTTAAAAAGAATGTATAAAAATTAAATTCCGATTAAAAAATAGCAACTTAATTTTGGGTTTTTCTAGGCTGGTTTAGGCGCAGTCATAGCCGACCAATTCACTAACAATTAATTTTTAGCAAACAAACTACGACTTACGCACTGTATAAATACATGGTGATATGCGTTACCTGAAATAGCCTATTTCAGGCTTTTCTTAATTATCCTGCGATGCCTACGGCGGTAAACTACGTACATAGACCATGCTGTGCCCTCACGAAAGATATGGTTTTTAAGCTTTATTCATATTTAGTATTTCTTGTCAATGCGTAATACCATGTTCGGCAAATCACTTATAATATGTCATTGCGAATGCAACGAAGTGGAATGAAGCAATCGCAAAGGTTTGGGATTGCCGCGCAACGCTTGCAATGACATAAGTATTAAGTCAAACACGATATAAGTCCTACAAACGATCCAATAAATCAATTTTTAGCGCCAGATTGACTTCAATAAATATTACAGCAGATTGTAACTTTGTGAGGTACAGATGATTTTAAGGGCACAGCAGTGCTGTGCCCCTACCTGTGTACTTCATTTACCTGAAAAACGCTGTAAATTCAGAAATCAAAGCGGACTAATATTTTCAACTTGACAAGCTACTAAGATACGGATGTAGTTGTCATATTAATTAAAGGCTCTTGACGCGCACGTTCTCCTGTCATTACCATCTTGATTCCAGTGCCTGGCGCAAGGTTAAAACCTCTACGCTGAGGTTGCTCTGGCCGACGCTCAACTAAAGCCAAATTATAATGTGACACAACGGTTGCTAATACTAGCTTTATTTCAAATAGAGCCAAAGCCTCGCCCATACAACGACGGACACCACCACCAAAGGGCAGGAATTCATAAGGAGAAAATTGGCGTTCAATAAAACGCTCTGGGTTAAATTGCTTAGACTGGGGATATAAATCCTGTCGATGATGAGTCAGATAAATACTGGGAATTAGTATAGTTCCAGGCTCTAAAGAATGTCCCAATAATTCGGTATGTTCCTGCACTACCCTGGGAAACGAAAACATAGTAACAGGATGAATTCGCAAGGTTTCATTACAGACAGCTGTGAGATATGGCAGGCGGTAAATGCTCATAGGATCTGGGGAATCACCGAGAGTATCCAGTTCTTGGAGCAGTTTTTCACGGACTAAAGGATTGTGGTGAATCCAGTACAATCCCCAAGCCATGACTGTTGCAGTAGTATCGTAACCGGCAAGTATTAGGGTAATTAATTGATCGTGCAATTCCTGATCCGTCATCGGTTCGCCTGCTTCATCTCGACATGCTATTAGCAAAGAGAGAATATCGGTACGTTTTGGATCGGCTTGTTGTCGGCACTCGGCAATTTCGTTATAAAGAAATTGATCAATTTTCTCACGAACACGCAGGAACCTTCCCCAAGGACTCCAAGCTCCTAAATCCTGTTGTAAGAATGGGAAAAGGAATAAACTAGAACTAAGAGGCGACTCAAAAAGCTCTAACAACAATGGCAATAGTTGCCTAATTTTTTGAATTTTTTCTCCCTCATAAAAGCCAAAGATAGACTGGAAAATGACTTGTAGAGATATTTCTTTCGTTAAATCACGAGCGAAAAACGGCTTATTTAGTGGTAACTGACCAAAGATTTTTTTAGCAGAATTACAGATTAGCTGACCATAGCCTTGCATCCGTTCTCCATGAAAAGAGGGTGTCACGATTTGTCGTTGGCGTTTGTGGCGATCGCCTTCTAACGTCAGGACTGAATAATCTCCCAAAAGAGGCTTTAAAATGCCGTTGAGTTCCCCAACAGCGATAAACTTTTTGCGATCGTTAGTTAATATTTCCTGAATTGCTTGGGGGTGATTCACAAAAACCACTGTATCCCCAAAACCGATTATCTCACCAGTAAAAATATCAGGATATTGCTGGGCTGCATTTTCCATATAGCTTACAGGGTCACTAACCCAATGAAGCTTTTGTAGTAAAGAAGGACTTTTGAGAATATTAGGTAGTTTCATTTTTTCTTGTTTAAGATTGTAGTCAGTTAATGGTCATTAATTCTTATTATTTAATTTTTTAAGGTAGTAGTTAGAATGTTAGTTACATTTAGATTACAAATATCAATCATTAGTAATTATGAGTTACTAACTCAGGTTGGCATTATTTGAATTCTGTTAACTCTAGCCTTTCTAAAATATCGTAGCGAGATGACTGGTAACACCAATCGAGATTACCACGAATCCAACTATGCATTCCTGATATATATTTCGTAATTGAAATATCTAGTTCTTCTCCATAATATGGAAGCAATGATTCTAAATTAATCAAAGAATTGATTTCTTCATTATGGATTTTTTTCACCTGCTCCATTGCTTCTTCTATAGAAATTTGCTTGTGATGATGCAGTACAAATATTAAATTGTGAACATCACCACTAGCTATTTCTCTAGATGCTGAAAAAATATCGTTAGACCAAGCAATAATGTCAGTTGTAATTAGTTCCAAATTTTTTACAAGGTAGTGATTTCTTAAAACATCGGAAATCATGAACTGATTACAAAACTCCGCTAATGCGAGAACAGCATAAACCCCCACACTTGATCTACGGATCATAATATAAGTGTCTACATCAGGTACAATTCCCTTGGCGCGGTTGGTTGCTTCCTGAACACACCCATAGAAGTAATCTTCTAAGTAGCTGATAAAGTAATTGAACCATTTTATGCTAGCTCTTTGAAGAGTTCTTTGTCGTAGGTCAATTAATGCATGACTGAATATTGTATCCCGGCTTGTGAGTTCCGCACCGTTCAAGATTTCTAAATATCTTTGGTGAAAAGCTTTTAATACTCCAGGTTGATTCTTTAAGTCTGATAGATCGCATTGATCATCCCAGATAAAAACCCAACTCAACCAATCGTTTGCAATTTTAAGTTCTTCAAGCTGACTCTTAGGATAGGCACTTGCTGTTAGAAAAAAGAACTTTGATTTGCAAAAACGCTTATAAGATGATTCATTGGCTAAGAGGTTAAAGTTAAGTACCCATTCAAGAGCGTGCCTTTCTAGAGTATCAACATGCTTATTGATCTGGGACACAAATGGGCAGTATAAATTGGGGGAAAGTAATTCCTTCATAACAATCTATAAGTTTAAAATAACGAGCATTAATTACAGGAAAAGAAAGCCAATATATTTTTTAATTTTCTATAATATACCTTTTGAAAAAAATCCTCATAAACACAGGCTTTCTGCAAAATGTAACAATGATTTCCGCACTCCATCAGTGATGCGTAAGCTTATATAATTTTTTTAAAGATTACTGTTTATTGTTCAATATTTACTAGCGAAATAATAACCGAAATTACCCTGAACTATAAAAGTTAATGAAAAACCATCAACAGTATCTATTTACAACATTAAAAACACCGTTGACTAACTGAATAAATTAACTTACTAGATAAAAAATATTGCTATGGCTAGCATTACATTTATCAAAAGACAAGGGTAATAGTAACTAATTTCATAAGGATCACTTTCATTAAAGAGGATCTTTAATGAAAGTGAAAGTGCAGATTTATAGCTGATGTCCATCCTGTAGCGATCGCTCCCGTAGTCGCATAGAGGAATTTGGTATGAAAATGTTGCTATTACCAGAGTTTTTGGGAACTATATAATTGTCAGGGGATAAATTTGTCAACTCAGTCTGCGAAAAAAAAGTGGAGGTAACTTAGCTGCGATCGCAGAGCAATAGTAAACAATCAGCAAGGAGTTAATTTAATTTAAAGACATGAATTATAAGCCATATTTACAAATGCTCAATCTCCCAGAAGATAGTTTAATTTTAGTGGTAGATGATACTACGACAAATTTAGGAATTGTCTTTGATATATTAACAAACTTCGGCTTTAAAGTTATTACAGAAAATGATGGCAGTAGGGCAATTAAACAGGCTGAATATCAATCACCTGATTTAATTTTATTAGATGTAATGATGCCGGGAATAGATGGATTTGAAACTTGTAAAAAGCTGAAAGAAAATTTAGCTACTTGTGATATACCAGTAATTTTTATGACGGCGAATTCTGATACTGATAGTAAGGTAAAGGGTTTAAATATAGGTGCAGTTGATTACATCACTAAACCCTTCCATGAAGAAGAATTATTAGCTAGAATTAAAACCCATCTGCAATTACGAAATCTCACAAAAACTTTGGAAAAACGAGTTGCAGAAAGAACAGCAGCGCTATCTAAGGCATTAAAAGACCTACAAGAGTCTCAAATTCAGCTTGTACAGACAGAAAAAATGTCTGCTCTTGGTCAATTAGTAGCAGGAGTTGCTCATGAAATTAATAATCCAGTTGGTTTCATTCATGGCAATCTCGGACACGCTTCAGTATATTTCCAAGACATGATTAATATTATTAGCCTCTATCAGCAGCATTATCCTAATCCAGTTCCAGAAATTCAAGAGGAAATTACAGCAAGAGATTTGAAGTATATACTTTCCGATCTACCTAACTTAATTTCTTCAATGAAAGAGGGTGTTCAGCGCATTCGTAATATTAGTACTAGTTTGAGAACCTTTTCTCGTGCAGATAGCGATCGCAAAGTTTCTTGCAACATTCATGATGGTATTGACAGCACAATCATGATTCTCAAGCACCGCTTAAAAGCATCTGAGGATAGACCCGATATTAAAATAATTAGAGATTACGATAACTTGCCTGATTTAGAATGCTTTATCGGACAACTAAATCAGGTATTTATGAATTTATTAGCTAATGCTATTGATGCTTTAGAAGAGTCTAATATAGGACGGACTTATATTGAAATTGAAGCAAATCCTAATCAAATTTTGATTCAGACCACTCTTACTGAAGACAATAACCATATTTTAATTCAGATTAAAGATAATGGAGTAGGAATGTCGCCTGATGTCCAACAAAAAATCTTTGACCATTTATTCACTACCAAGCCTGTAGGCCAAGGCACAGGATTAGGATTATCAATTGCTCGGCAAATTGTTGTAGAAAAACACGGAGGAACCGTGGAGGTAAATTCAACACTAGGAGAAGGTTCAGAGTTTATTATTAAACTTCCATATCATAATCATACTAAGTAGTGTTATAAAATGTTAGAGATACTTATTGTTCATACTTTGCTTGAGATTAGCAGTAGGCTATCTAGTATTTTCATCAGAAATTAATAAATCAGTAAAATGTCTCTGACCATCTGGGAATTCTAATCTTGTAGAAAAATCATTTTCACTCAATATAGATAAATTTATGTTTAAAACAGTAGTCGGTCACAGTAACGATCCAGATTCTCTATCCGCAGTTGAAGAAGTTATTCAGCAATGCGTCAGTTCACTTGCAGGAGATATACCAAAAGCTGGGATTCTTTTTTGTGCAATTGACTTTGAACATTCTTTGATTTTGCAGCAAATTCATCAGGCTTTTCCGAGGATTGAGTTAATTGGTGGAACAACGGATGGAGAAATTTCTTCAGTCTTAGAGTTTCAGCAAGACTCAATCACCTTGATGTTATTTTGCTCAGATGAAGTTGAAATTTATGCAGGAGTTGGACGGAAAGTCTCAGGTGATCCGATTGCTGTAACTAAACAAGCTGTAGAGCAAGCCAAAGTAAAAAGTACTGCAACTCCAAAGCTATGTTTAACTCATCCAGAAAGTCTGACAATTAGTGGTGTATCTATATTGAATGGCTTAAAGTTAGCTCTTGGTCAACATATACCAATATTCGGTGGTTTAGCAGGCGATCAGTCTAGGTATCAAAATACATATCAATTTTTTCAAACAGAAGTATTAAGTGATTCTGTACCAATTCTGCTTTTTTCGGGAAAAATATTATTTTCTCATGGTGTTGCAAGTGGTTGGCATCCCATTGGTCAAGTAAGCCAAGTAACTAAGGTAGATAAGAACATAATCTATGAAATAGATGGTAAACCAGCTTTAGATTTTTATCACCATTATCTAGGTTTACTCCCTCCTTCAATGGAATATCCTTTAGCAGTATCAGAGCAGAATGGAGATAGTTTTTATATAAGAGCGCCTATTGCTTACAATCAGGAATCTGGCAGCATCACCTTTTTCGCAGATGTTCCCGATCAAGCTATGATTCAAATTGCAGAAGCAGGTTATGAAGATATTTTGGCAGCTTCCAAGGCATCATTCACGAATGCCTTAGATAATTATCCAGGTGTAGAGCCAAGTGCTGTTTTATTTTTTTCATGTGTAGCTCGTCGGCAAATACTTGGTACGAGAGCAAAAGAAGAATACCAAAATACGAAACTCTGTCTGGATTACCATTTACCAGGTTGTGGATTTTATTCTTATGGAGAAATTGCTCCTATAGATCGAATCAGCCAGACACAATTTCATAATGAGACATTTGTAACTTTAATTTTGGGAACTCGGTAAAAGCTGATGGAAATTCTGGATTGCCAAAAAGAAATTAAGGAACTAAAAAAAGCAAATAGAATTCTCCAAAAGCAATTAGAGCGTTCTGAAGCAGACCGGGTAAAACTAGAAGAGACAAATGAAAAAAAAGAATATTTGCTCAGGAAAGTAATTGATGAATTAAAGGAATATCAAAGCAGCTTAGAAGAAAGAAGCCATGAACTAGAAATGATGCTTCTTAATCTTCAGATAATGCAGAATAAAATGTCTAGTTTAGGAAGTCTTGTTGCAGATGTAGCTCATGAGATTAATAATCCAGTTGGCTTTATAGCAGGTAATCTGACTCCGGCTCAAGAGTATATTAATAACCTGTTACACCTGATTGATCTCTATCAGGAAACTTATCCTCAAGCATCCCAAAAAATTCAAGAAATAATCAAAACAATCGATCTAGAGTATATTCGTGAGGATTTACCTAAGCTTATTTCATCAATGAAAGAAGGCACTGATCGCATTTCTAATATTAGTAACAGCTTGCGAACTTTCTCTAGAGCAGATACAGAACAAAAAGTTATCTTTAACCTTCATGAAGGTATTGACAACACTCTCCTTATTCTCAAGCACCGATTGAAAGATAATAGGATGCGTCCAGCTATTCAAGTAGTTAAAAATTATGGCGATCTTCCTCCCATACAATGTTTTCCAGGACAACTAAATCAGGTATTTATGAATCTATTAGCAAATGCAGTTGATGCTTTAGAAGAATCTAATTCTGGATTGAGGTTTGATGAAATCAAGAAAAATCCCAATCAAATTACAATTCATACTGCTACTGTCCAAACTCAAGATACAAATTACGCTTTGATTAGCATTCAAGATAATGGTGTAGGAATATCATCTGATGTTCAGCAAAAAATGTTCGACCATTTATTCACAACTAAACCCGTGGGAAAAGGAACAGGATTAGGATTATCAATTGCCTATCAAATAATTGTCCAGAAACATAGGGGAACTCTAGAAGTAAAATCTGTGTTGGGGAAAGGCTCTGAATTTATCATCAGCATTCCCATCTCTTAAAATAGTAAATCTATCAATTATTCAAATTAATTTTAGTAAAAATAAATGTTGATTCATAATTTGTAATCACCATCACATTTTATTAGAAACACAAGTAAGTACGAAGTTCTCTAAAGAAAGATATCAAGCAGTTACTTTATGGTTATTTTGGGGAACTCTATAACTGTAGTTTCATGTGTCTTCAAAATTTATGACTAATGCACTTAATAATTCGATAGCTACGCTTAATATTTCTTTAGAACGCGATATATTTTTGCGTACATTAATCAGAGAATTGTCTGGCACTTTGCAGGATGTAGTTGGCTTGGAAGAAGCTTCTGGATTTATTAGTGTAGTTGGCGAAAGGATGGCTACACAACTCAACCAAGATTACAAATCTGCTCTAGAAGTCTCCAAACTTTCCCGTAAGCAAGTCGCTGATGTCTTGATTGATTTAAAAAAACGAATCCAGGGCGATTTTTATGTAATTGAGCAGGATGATGAAAAGATTGTCTTTGGCAACCGCGTCTGCCCATTTGGTGACAAAGTGCTTAATCGCCCTGCCATGTGTATGATGACTTCAAACGTTTTTGGGACGATCGCAGCTAACAATCTGGGATATGCGAAAGTAGAATTGCAAGAGACAATAGCACAGGGTGCTTCTGGATGCAAAGTTATTGTTTACTTAAAACTTACAGAAGAGGCAGAAGATGCAGAAGGTCGAGAATACTTTAGGGGACTAGAATCTGTGTAAACTCTTCCTTGCTAAACTAACTATCGGATACAAGCTTGAGTGCAGATATGTAAATTAGAATCGAACCCTGAAATTGGAAGCCCCATGACTCCTGAACAATTTCTTGAATTTGCCAGAGTTTTGCCAGAACCTTTACTGCTGGTAAGTGGAGAGGGTCAGTTGTTAGCTACCAATCAACCACTAGCAGATATGCTGGGATTACGTCGTCAGGAACTGCGAGGGAAAATGCTGTTTGAACTTGTAACTCAGTCTACTGACGATGTTGTAAAGTACCTGCAAGCTTGCTCAAGTAGTAGAGCAATGGTGATTGGCTCGTTGACTTTACAAAAAAATGATGGACAAACGCTAATATGTCGTAGTCAAGGAGCCGTTATTCAACCTTGGTCTCCTGAATCTTCAGCTTTAATTCTCTTACGTTTAGAAAATAGAACTTTAGCTAGCAGTAATTTTGTTCTTCTAAACCAAAAAATCGATGAGTTAGCAAAAGAAATACAGAGACGTAAACAGGCGGAGAAAGAACTCTGGAAAGCAAATCAAGAGTTAGAAATTCGGGTTGAGGAACGTACAACTGCTCTACAAGAAACACTAAACGAACTACAACTGACGCAAACTCAACTTATCCAAGCTGAGAAAATGTCTAGCTTAGGTCAAATGGTTGCTGGTATTGCTCATGAAATTAATAACCCCGTGAGTTTTATTCATGGGAACCTTCACCATGCCCATAAATATACTTATGATTTACTAAAATTGGTGCAAATTTATCAACAAGTTTGTCCAAATACTCCACCCGAAATCCAAGAGGAACTAGAAGAAATAGACTTAGATTTTCTGATTCAAGATATAACTAAACTTTTCCGGTCAATGACAGTGGGAACAGAACGCATTCAGGAAATCGTTAAATCACTACGTAATTTTTCTAGACTCGATGAAGCAGAACTTAAAAACGTTAATATTCACGAAGGAATTGATAGTGCTTTAATGATTTTGGAGCATCGACTCCAAGCTAGGCATGAGTACCCAGAAATTAAAGTCATTAAAAAATATAGTCAACTACCCAATGTAACTTGCTATCCTGGTCAACTTAATCAAGTGTTTATGAATATTCTTGCTAATGCCATTGATGCACTGGAGACGCTGGTGGTAAATTCACAAACAACTGACAATCCAAAGCTGACAAATAATCCTCAAATTCAAATCACAACTGAAGTAATAGATGACAAATGGATAACGGTTAGTATTGCTGATAATGGTTTGGGAATAAATGAACAAGTTCACTCAAAGGTATTCGATCCATTTTTTACTACTAAACCAGTAGGTAAAGGCACGGGACTAGGGCTATCTGTAAGCTATCAAATTATAGTTGAAAAACATGGCGGACAACTTAGCTGTATTTCTGTTCCGGGAGAAGGCGCGGAATTTGTGATCAAGATACCTGTTAACTCAGTTTCTTGAAGGAAATAGAGGGCATTCCTCTAGCAATAACTTGGATGACAAACGCCTGTCTGCTAATTAGCAAACAGGCGTGTCTGTGATTAGATTGGGTTGATACTCGGTTAAATCTTAGCGGTAGAATCAACTGAGGGTTGAGACTGACTAACCGAATCTAACTTTGGCAGCAGTGGATTTTCTGCTTTGACATTTCTGTTGATTGTTGCTTGCAAAAATGGGGTATTGGAGATGGAATTGTTCGCCAATGTAAACAGGGGATTTGACAAAATTCCTGCTACAGAAGTGGCAATTAATGTGATTACCAACCCAACTTGCAAAGGTCTTAGCCCAGGCAAATCCCAACGCACTTCTGGATAATTCTTTACTGCGTCAGACATTTCATGAGGTTCTTTTACTACCATCATCTTAACTACGCGAATGTAGTAGTAGATGGAGACGACGGTGGTAACTAAGCCCAGCAAGACTAACCAATAAAGTCCTGCTTGCCAACCAGCCCAAAATAAGTAAATCTTGCCGAAAAACCCAGCCAATGGTGGAATACCACCCAAGGAAAGCAGGGCAATACTCAAACCCAGTGTTAAGAGTGGGTCTTTTTGATA
Source organism: Nostoc sp. UHCC 0252 (assembly GCF_034931145.1). Lineage (NCBI taxonomy): Bacteria > Bacillati > Cyanobacteriota > Cyanophyceae > Nostocales > Nostocaceae > Nostoc > Nostoc sp. UHCC 0252. Next base: position 186,982 of record NZ_JAYGHE010000002.1, read on the forward strand.
TAAGCCGGAGTATTCGGCAATTTGGTCGGTTCCTGTCCGCAGTGAGAACAGGATGATGCAGGTAAAACCGCACAGGTTCATGAACAGGTAAACCAGTAGGTAAAATATCATACTGGCATACCCGGCTTGTGTGCCAGCAATCAAGCCAATCATCACAAACCCAGCTTGGGCAATGGATGAATAAGCTAGCATTCGCTTCATGCTGGTTTGAGCTAGGGCGACTACGTTACCCAAAATCATGCTAAGAACGGCTAGAGCAGTGAAGACAAATCTCCACTCTTCAGCAACAAGGGGGAAGGCTGTTGTCAGCAAGCGGATGGCTAGGGCAAACCCAGCTGCTTTGGAACCGACAGATAAAAAGGCGATGACTGGGGTGGGAGCGCCTTCGTAAACGTCTGGTGTCCACTGGTGAAAGGGTGCGGCGGAGATTTTGAAGCCAATACCCGCGATCGCAAAAACTAGGGCAATCACTAAACCTAAAGATTGTCCTACTTTCGCTGCGGCAATACCATTAGCGATCGCACTTAATTCAGTTTGTCCTCCCGATAATCCATACAGCAGTGATACACCGTACAAAAATACTGCTGTACTGGAAGCTCCAATTAACAAGTATTTTAGCGCCGCTTCATTGGAACGGGGGTCACGCTTGGTATAACCTGTTAACAAGTAGGAGGAAATACTCAGGGTTTCTAGGGAGATGAAAATCATCACCAACTCACTAGCCCCGGATAAAAACATCCCTCCTAAAGTAGCACTCAGCAAAATAGCGATGAATTCAGCTAAAGGAGTACCGCTCTGCTCGACGTAGCGAATTGACATCAGTATAGTCACAACCGCAGACAAGGCAATGATGCCGCGAAAGACGATACTCAGGTCATCACTGTTAAAGCTGCCGGTAAAACCGATGGGATTAGGAGAGTCCCATTGAAAATATAGGGCGACAATGGAAGCAAATAAACCTGCGATCGCTAGATATCCAATCCAGCGTGCGGATGTACGCCCCAAAATCAAATCAACAATCAAAACCCCCAAGAGGGTGAGAATAACAATCCCCTCTGGCAAAATCGTTCCAGCGTTTAGCTGGGATGCAATATTAGCAAAATCCATGAGATGTATAGGTTTTGGCGATTAGACATTAAGGCTAACTCTGTTCACTCTAGCAAGTTTTCTAATCCCCGGACTAGCTCTTTGAACAAGAGCTTAACAGCTTGGGTGCAGATTGCGATCGCCTACGGCATACTGTTCGCTTTCGCACCAACTCACTAGCTTACCAGCAGGTTTCTTAGTATTTAGGAATTAACCTAAATTTCCTACTTGTTTTTTAAGGCGTAACCTTCAGTGAATATCTTGATTACATAGATAATGATGCCGCAGGTGCGATCGCTATCTACAAAAAGCTAATTAATAATTAATAAGGGCACAGCATTGCTGTGCCCTTAAAAGATTCATAACTTCTAACTTTATTAAAAACCGACTGATGGCAGCTTGCCTTGTAGCGACTGAAATTTAGACTGAACACAGTTTGCACAATTGCAACCAAGTTGATCGCTAATCGGATTGGATCTTTGAATCAAGTTCGGTGTTGCCAGATCGAGATTTTGCTGTGTAGATGCTACAGTAACAATTTGTGTAGCGTATAAAGATTTTAGGCTGGATGCGTGTACTGGATTAACTACCAGCAGCATGGATACTAGAAATGCAGGACAAGCAAGTAAAATCAGTTTGACTATGTTCATAATTTACACAAAGATAGCTTTGCTGATACAGCATAACCAATAAATTGCCGAGGTTCAACTTTAACTACGCCCGAATCCTTGACCCCGCAAAACCTTTGACCATACAAGTAATTCGCCCTGTTCACCCCCTGCGGCTAGTAACTTACCTTCGGGATGCCAAGCTAGGGTAGAAAATCCTGCTGAGACACCTGTGATAATTTGGGATACTTCTTTGGCTTTGTTCCACAAACACAACCAGCCGTCAGTAGCAGCAGAAGCGAGAAGGAAGCTTTTGGGTGCAAAGGCGATCGCATTAATCACGCCCACATGATTAGTTAATACTCGCGCTTCCCAGCCTAAAGTATCATCCTCTAGCTTTTCCCAGACCACAATCCCTTCAACGCTAGAAGATGCCAGTATTGGCGCACCCACTTTGGTCATAGCTTCTGACCATGCCAATTGGCGAATTTTACCAGGGAAGCCACGCATCACCCAAGGATCGGGGTTGTTCCATTCCAAAACGGTGACACTACGATCCATGTTGCCAGAGGCGAGGAATTTACCATCAGGCGACCAAGCCATCGCTACGCTGACAGTAGTCATATCTAGGTTGTATGGTTCTTCATCCCAGTTTTGACTATGCCAAATTTTGACTCCTTTGTAACCACTAATGGCTAAGTATTGTCCGTCAATACGCCAATCTATACCCAATACTGAAGAGTTATCGAAATTCAGTGTTACGACAATTTCACGAGTATCTGCATCCCAAACTTGGACGTAACGCCCCAAACTAAAAGCCAGTTGGTTACTGGTGTAATTCCAAGCTAGCTTGTCAACCCATGCGGGGGCATTTTCCAAGGTGGCGATTAATTTAGTATTCTGCCAAATTTTCACCTGCCCATCTTGTCCGCCAACGGCTAAAAATTTGCCATCTGGTGAAAATGCGAGACAGTCTACTGATTTACCGCTACCAGTTTGTAAGGTTGTAAGTTCGCCATCATTCCACAGAACTACTTCCCCGGCGGCGGAGGTTGCTGCTAAAGTTTTACCTTGTGGCGACCAAGCGATCGCAGTTACATAATCTGAAAGTGTCCCCGAATAGTGTTGTTCAAATTCCTTAGATTTGCTGGTTGTGGTGTTCATAGTTATTGGGTACTGGGGAATAGGGACTAGGGACTAGGGACTGGGGACTAGGGAGTAAATTTTTCCCAATACCCAATCCCCAATACCCAATCCCCTATTTACGCTAGACAAGCGAGAAAATCTTGCTTGAGTTTGGCTGCATCAAGGTTGCGCCCGATGAAGACTAGTTCGTTTTTGGGGGTTTCGTTTGCTTTCCAGGGGCGATCGGGTTTGCCATCAAATATCATGTGTACTCCTTGGAATACAAATCGATTATCTTCTCCAGCAATATTTAAAATGCCTTTCATCCGAAAGATATCTGTCCCTTGGGTACGAAGTAACTCCGAAAGCCAAGCGTTTAATTTTTCTCCATCAACTGCACCTGCTTCTACTAAAGCTACAGAAAAGACGCTTTCATCGTGTACGTGGGCATCTTCGCCTAAGAAACCTGGATCAATTTCTAATGCACGGTCTAAATCAAAGGCTTTTACACCTAATAAAGCATCCATTCCTAGTTCAGAATTTTGGGTACGGTAGATTTTTGCGATCGCATTCATCGCCCGAATGCGTTTTTCTAATTCATCTAACTCTTCTGGCGCTACCAAATCAGTTTTATTAAGTAAAATTACATCAGCAAAAGCAATCTGTTCTTGTGCTTCGTCTGCATCCCAGTGCTGCCATATATGCTTGGCATCTACGACTGTCACCACCGCATCTAGAGATAGTTGGCTTTGCAAATCTTCATCCACAAAAAATGTCTGAATAACTGGTGCTGGATCAGCTAATCCAGTTGTTTCAATTACTAAATGGTCAAATTTATCGCGCCGCTTCATCAAATTGCCAATGATGCGAATTAAATCGCCGCGCACTGTACAACAGATACAGCCATTATTCATTTCAAAAATTTCTTCATCAGCATCGATAATCAATTGATTATCGATACCCACTTCCCCAAATTCATTGACAATCACAGCAACTTTTTTGCCGTGTTCGTAGGTGAGGATGTGATTGAGTAGAGTCGTTTTACCTGCTCCCAAATAGCCTGTAAGAACAGTAACGGGAACTGAATTGTTGATTACGTCAGCCACCATACTCTAAATTCCTCTTGTCTCACCTTATGGATAATCATTATCACACATCATAAATCTTTTTCTATTTTTGTGCGAACTTACTGTTACTTTGGCTTTCAGCAAAATCATCACATAATTTAATCGTTAAACATTTTATTTTTATGCATCTGTAATAAGTAATAAATATTTATCAGTTGGCAATATTCCATCCAAGGTACTAACCTGCAACTTCCCGCAGGCTAGTACCTTGACAACTCTCTAGCTAAAATGATAATCATTATCGCAGATAAAAAAATTATCCTTTAATGGAGAAGCGTTGTGGTTTCAAGAAACATTACCTGCTTGAAAAAGCAATTAACTCAAACAGTGCAAGCATCTGCGTCTATTACAGCCAATTTTTTGGTCATTGCACCGTTGATTTTATCTACTGCTTTAGCACCAGCACAAGCAGATGATACTCATAATCATTCGGACGAAACTGGCTTTTACATTGGGTTAGATAGTTTAGAAGTTCTTTCTACAGGGACATACGCAGGTTTAGAGAACCCCAATTACAATCGTCTGACCCTTCTATATGCACACAGGGATGAAGACACGCCGGAATCTAGCCATTTCCACGGCATTGGTACTTATAGCTACTCAGGGTCATTAGATAACCTAACCATTAACTCAACCAATACAAATAACCGAATTCCTGAATCTTACTCAGAACAACCGCCGCTAACATTATTACCTGGTACAGGGTTTTATACTGGTCGCTTGATTAGTACCGCAACAGATAAGGAATATAGCAATCTGACAATAGAACCTATAGCGTCTCTAGAAACTTCACAAGAATTAGACAACCAGTATCTGTTCAATAGCTCCAATGGTCGCTGGCGATCGTCTCTTGAGGGTGCAAATATTGGTTTACAATTAGCCTCAATTAGCAGTGGATTGAATATTGGTGATTCAGCAGGCGTTGATATTGTCAAGTCAGTAGGTGATATCTACACAATCGGCAGTGGTGATAATTTCTCGTTCACCCCTACTTTTTGGACTGATGCTGCTGCACCACTAGGAACTTATTCTGCATCATTCAAATTAGTGGATTTAGGCACTGATAATCACCGTATTCCCTTTAAAGAGTCTGGCGCTTTCAATTTTGATTTTGAAGTCAAGGCAGTACCTGAGTCATCAACTGTTCTTGGTCTTGGTATAGTCGGTCTACTAGCGCTTTCTCTTTCTCGCTTGCAAAAACTTAATCGCAGTAGCTTGAACTAACTTTAATCTCGCACCAAGGTGCAAAACGATTCTTTGCGTCTTGGTGCGAAGATTTAATTTTCTGAGGAGAACAAAAAATCTTGAACTGCTTCTAAAACAACTGCTGGGTATTCTTCATGTAGCCCCAGAGAACCAGGGATAACAACGCTTTTCACTCCTGGTAAGGCTGCCAAAGCGTTCATTTCTTCTCGTGACTTGGGGGGGCTAGATTCTCCAAGTACTACCATGAGCGGTACGGTTAAAGACTGCACAAGTCCCAGAAAATCTGATTGTTCGTGTACAGCATCGAGATTACCAGTTACAAAGGCAGCAGATGCAAATCGCGCTCCTGGTTGTTGAGTCGTGTACCATTTCTTCTCAATGAAATTGGGTGTAACTTTAGCCGCGTCGGTAAAGACATGGCGACGGTACATCAAACTTAAGAAAGATTGGGTAGTGTTGAGTTTGTAGAGAGCTTGACCAAGTATAGGCGATCGCACCAATCCTCTGACCATGCCAGCTATTTGCTGACTTGCGCCCATTGTCGGCAAAGGGCCACGCCAAGTAGGAGCTAACAATAAAATCTTTGAGAAAGCAGCCTGCTTGAGGGCTAATTTTAAAACGTAACTAGCAGCATGACCAGCCGCCACCACAGTAATGGGAGTATTAAAAACAGCTTTGACAAAATCTTCCAGAAATTGCTCATATATTTCCGGTCGGTAATCCAAGCTAGGGCGAGAAGATTCACCAAATCCAGGCCAATCTATAGCTACAACTTGAAAATTGGGAGCTAGTAACCTGGCAAGTTCGCTTACTTCCAAACGTGTCGAAACACTGCTGAAAGATGGTAGTAGCAATAACGGTGAACCTTTACCGAGGGTTTCATAAACAACGCGCAATTGCTGATTTTCCCAATTCCAGAGATATTCTTGAACTACTCCCCCAAAACCAGTAGCAGCAGGGGTAGATAATACATTAGTTGACATAAGACTAAATTTTGGTAGTTGTACGTTTTTATCATTTGTCAGTTGTCTTTTGTCCTTTGCAAATGACCAATGACCAATGACTAATAACCAAGTTTAGCTAGGCAAATCTAACTTACATTCCAACGCTTTTTTTTGCATGGTTTTAAAAATGTTGTAAAAACCATTAGCGCGGGAAGGTGTCAGACTAACGTTTAAGCCTGTTTCTTGAATAAAATCTGGGGTAAGTTGGACAATCTCAGTTGGCGTTAGTCCCTGCAATCCTTCAACTAGAAGCCCTACTAATCCTTTGGTTAACTGGGAATCAGACTCGCCCTGAAACACAACCTTGCCGTCATCCAAAGTTGCTGTGATATAAACTTGCGACACGCAACCAGGAACTTTATTTTCGGGTAATTTCTCAGCTTCTGGGAACTCATTGAGCTTCTGAGCATACCAGATTAGCTGTTCGTAACGCCGCTTCGGTTCGGAAGCGCGTTGAAAACGCTGGACAATTTTAGCAAGCGCAGGTGGCAAAGAATCTAAAGTTGAAGACATAACAGAAGCTGCAAATGATCGGTCTTACCTTGAGTGTAAATTATCTGGAGAGCGATGCCTACGGCGGGCTATGCCTACGCGCCTCTGGTTCTCTTGGCGTTATGAAGCTAGCTATTATTGACTATAGCTTGTTAAATCCAGATAATTCCTGCGTAGGCGCAGCCCGTCGTAGGCATTGCACTTATCTTCAGTTGCCTTTTTAATGCGTCTAATCGCAAAAACTTAATTTTTTTATAAGCCGACTTTAACAGCAGATCTATACAAATTGCTTTGTATCAGCATGTACTTACAAAAATAGCTGCAAGTAGCCTTTAACTAAGCAGCTAGGTGATAGCCAATAATTAAAAATTAAAAATCAAGAAAAATTCTGACTTTTAATTTTTAATTTCTCTTCCTTAAGGATTAATTCGTAGTTTGTGCAGCTAGCATCTGCTTCAGCTTTTCTAATTCCGAAGCCCAACGAGGATCTGGACGAATAGCGTCTGAATCGGTAGTTGTTGTAGTGCTGTTTTCGCGGGAACCACCGCCACCGCCTCCACGACGGGGCTTTTTAGAGCTTTTCTCCCGACGGCTACCTTCTCTACCTTCTCTATTAACGGCAGGAGTGGGCGTACTACCAGCTTGAACTGGTTTAGGAGCTTGTTGTTCATCGCCCTCTTCACCCTTTGTCCGAGGTAATGCCTTTTCTAGCTTAATAGCAGTGTCTTTAAACATCTGACCATTATACTTTTCAATGATTTCGTCAGCTTGTTCGTCATTGTTGACGGTAAGAAAACCGAAACCACGGCATTTGCCTGTTTTGCGGTCTTTAATTAATTTAGTAGTTACAGCTTCACCTTCTGCTGCAAAAACTGCTTGCAGATCTTGACGATCTATTTCTTCTTTAGGCAAATTACCTATATATAGGCGAACGGACATGAACTATACCTCCAGAGTTAAATGAACATGGCAAGGCGAGAAAACAATTACTTGGCTTTGGCTTTTAAATAGATGCTATTAACCAAGACTGCCACCATTTTTTTGCTCGAAACTGTCAACCTATACAATACAGTTTTTCGTTGGGATCAAGCTTGTTTAATCCAAAGGCCCACACTATGGTGAGCTAATAACACCTTAATTCTAAGAATTGTAAATTTAATAGCCTATTGCCTGCTAAAGTACACGCTTTCTTCCATGCCTTTTTCGCAGAATCAAATACCATTCCTTACATTATCACGGTATTTTCTACGTAGCTAGTTTAGCGCATACATTTCTAACGTTAGTATTACTGGATAGTAACATAAAACACATTTTTTTATTCAAGGGAGCATATTTTGAAACAAAAACCAGCCGATGGCTGGTTGATTTCCTGCTGTGTTGGGAGGATAAAAAGGTATGGAGGGGGGAAAAAGCATCCAAATTCATAACTAAGCTGTGGTGCTTAGTTATGTTAGCTGCTATTGTTTGTGTAAATAAATGTAACACTTTGAAAGAGAACCTGCAACTTTTGTTTACATTTTGGTTTGTCATTTGTCAGTTGTCCTTTGTCCTTTGCAAATAACCAATGACCCTCATCTGTGCTGAGTGCTGAGTTCTGAGTGGGAAGAGATAAATCAATTCCTAATTTCCAATGACTAATGACTAATGACTAATGACTAACCAGTAAGAAAAACGTATGCGCCCAAAGCCTGTGCTGCAACTGCCAAAAAAGTAGACCAGATGGGATGAGGGCTATGGATGGTTTTACCGCTTTGGGTTTCCAAGGTTTGGATATCAATCCAAGGTGTTGCTCCTCGCCGGAACCAACCTGTGACGATAATTTGCCGACCGATCAAATCCTGGTGATTAACTGACTGTCCTAGCCAAGAAATGTGGTGTAATTTCACTAAACCTGCGCTGGATTGGAGAATTAAATCTTGCGCTAGGGAGTTGCTAGTACCTTGACGACCTAATAATTTGCCCACCAAACGCACGCTGACGCTATCAATAGGTAAAGCAGAAGGGTCAGCTAATAGGTTCGGTAAGTAGTCGTCAGTTTGTACGGTGGGGGATTTGATATCGGGGAAAAAAGAATTAATCCGCATCACTGTACCAATGCTAAAGCCAATTAGAAGGCAGCCTGTAATGAAAGACCAATCTTCATATATCCACTTTAGATTTAAAAACTTGAGTGCAAATGCTAGCTGCCAGGTAAGCCAGACCAAAGCTGCAAACAGAACCCCTAAAGGAATTCCTAACCAGGGAGCGATTTGTAATAAGAAAGACTGACGCTTAACCCTTGATGGTTCGCTAGCAAAATGTAATTCGGTGTCTAGATGCCAGTGACGGGCTATTTTACAAAGCCGTTCGATGCGATCGCCTATCAAAGGATGACTATTATTAATCGTAAACCATTGGCGATAGGGATTGGCAGTATCCCACTTCAAAAAGGCTTCAAAAGATAGATTGCTGGCAATAGTGCCCAAAGAAAGGCTCTGTTGGTGGCTAACTGGTGTCAAGAGATTTAAGCTTTCTAGTTGCCAACTGGTCTGTTCTTGTTTTTGAATATCAGCTGCAATGCCAATGGAAATTTTGAGTAAAGCGCGAATCAAGGCGTTGGGATTACCAGTAATTTCAGAGGCGACGCGATCGCTATAATAAAGCCGCAACCGCGACAACCACAATCCAGTCCCAGTTAGCAAACCCCAAAGTCCATAAACGAGACTAGCTACAATTGTCACCGGCCAGTGCCAAATCCCTGATATTTTGTCTCCCAACTCCGATATTCGCTGATATAGCTTATGAATTGGTAGTGTCACCAGCAGCAACAAAGACATCACAGCAAAATCCCAGTGAGCAATATGCCCTAACTGCGTGCCGTAAATAATAGCGACTTCATCATCTGCCAGTTGCTCTAATAGTCCTTGACTGACAACAATCCTGGCATTACGTGGTAAACTACCGTAGGTCAGAATAATTGGTGCAGCCATTGGTAAAATCCGCAGTTTGGGTAACGGCCAGTGGCGCTGTTGACAACAACGTTGTAGCACCCGCACGGCTTCGCGGCTATGGGCATTCAATACGTCTTTGGAAAATTCTCGCTGACCATACAACTTTGCCAGTAGCAGATCCAGCAACCAAGGTGATACTCCGAGCAAAATCACCAATACTGTTAGCAACAATTTAGTAGGGTCGTTGTATAAAAGCTGCAACGGCTGCAAATAAGGTAATTTGACTAAAGTCAGGTTGATGAATCTCATTGCGAACTGGAGGATTTCTCGCATCATCCAAAATAGAGCAATGAATGTTCCTGCTGTCAAGAATCGCAAAGGAATTAATTTCGGCTTACGTAGGGGTTGCCACGCCTTAGCGCGTTGTGCTTGCCGCCAATAAATAACACCAAATAATTTGGCTTGGGTACGGGTGACAGAACCCATGAAACCGTTTAAGGGTGCAGTCGGTGGTGGTAGTGGTGTCGCTACTGTAGCTTTGAGTCTAGGTAGTGGCACCATCGCCGGAGTGTCGTCACTCTTGGTTTCTATTACTTGAACTTCTGGCTTTTCTTCTAATGTTGTAGGAGTTACCGGGGGGGTAACTGAGGAAGAATCTGGAGTTGAATTATCAAAAGCAACAAATCCAGTTTCGACATTTTTTGATTCTTGATCGCGTTTCTTACGTTTTGTCAGATGTTCGAGAGCGCGTGTTGCCCACTCTTGAACTTGCGGATTGTTACTCTCAATGAGATGCTGGGAAATAGCGATCGCTTGGGAAACTTCGCCAGTGCGAGCATAAGCCATCACTAAACCAACCTGGGCTTGTAAGCTAGCAGTACCATTACTTTGGCTGCTAGCAATAGGTTCTAGTTGAGCGATCGCTGTTTGGTAATTTCCCTGCTTTAGGGCAATTAAACCAGCCTCCAAAGACGATTTGGCATGTGAAGGCATACAAATTCTGGCACTCCAATCTCTTCTAAGTGATCCACGTTTGTGCAAAAGCGCGAACCTCGGATGCCGTGGAACTCAACCGCGCCCAAGTTTTGCTTGTCAAGTGAACGATTAAGATTAGAATTCAGGAGTCAGGAATCAGAATTCAGTTAGCTCTTTTGTAGGACTAATTCTGAATTCAGAATTCTGGATTCTGTATTCTTCTTCATTCCTTCACTGGTTGTTGACTAGAAAAAACTGGAGCGATCGCGCTTAATTTTAACTCTGGATGGTCGCCCAGCAACTGTTGACAATTCCATTCATTACGAAATAGCAACACTGGCCTTCCCATACTGTCTTTAACTGTAGTGGTATTGAATATTCGTCCCACCTTTTCCAATGCTTCCCAACCACCCTCAACCCAACGGGCGACACTGTAGGGTAATAAATCTAATATGGTTTCTACACCATACTCGTTTTGTAAGCGAAACTGTACCACCTCGAATTGCAACTGACCCACCGCCGCCAAAATTGGATCGCGCTTGGCTTCATCAGTTGAATACATAATTTGCACAGCACCTTCTTCTCGCAATTCCGCAACGCCTTTTTGAAATTGTTTAGACTTTGAGGGGTTGGGATTCCTCAGAGACGCAAACAGTTCCGGCGAAAAATACGGAATCCCCTCATATTCGAGCTTTTGTCCCGTGTAAATTGTATCCCCGATCGCAAAAACACCGGGATTGTTCAAACCAATCACATCGCCAGGATAAGCTACATCAATCGATTCCCGCTCTTGAGCAAAGAGTTTTTGCGGGCGGGATAGACGGATGAGTTTACCTATGCGGGCGTGATTCACCATCATATCTTTTTCAAACTTACCAGTACAGACCCGGATAAATGCGACGCGATCGCGGTGTTTCGGATCCATGTTCGCTTGCAATTTGAAGACAAACCCCGAAAATTCTGGGTATGTAGGGGGAACTTCGCCAACACTGCTGACATGAGAACCGGGTTTGAGGGCATAGTCAAGGAAGTACTTGAGGAATAACTCTACCCCGAAGTTAGTCATGGCGCTACCAAAGAACACAGGTGTCATTTTACCTTCGTGTATCAGCTGCAAATCTAACTCTGGCCCAACTCCTTCTAAGAGTTCTAAATCATTTTTCAGTTGGTAGTAGAGGTTTTCTTCTAGCTGTTCTTCTATTCTTGGATCGCCTAATTCGACTACCGTATCACGGGCTTCTCGGCTGCCGTGGGCGCTACGTTCAAACAAGTGAATTTGTTGCTTGTGTCGGTCAAAAACACCTTTAAAGCGATCGCCCATCCCAATTGGCCAGTTGACTGCATAGGTTTGCAATCCCAATTCTTGCTCAATTTCATCCAACAATTCCAGAGGTTCCCTTCCGGGGCGATCGAGCTTGTTGATAAATGTAAAAATTGGGATACCCCGCAACTTACATACTTCAAACAATTTGCGGGTTTGGGGTTCCAAACCTTTTGCTGCATCAATTAACATTACTGCATTATCGGCGGCGGCGAGTGTCCGATAAGTATCTTCACTGAAGTCTTGGTGTCCCGGTGTGTCTAATAAATTTATCTGACAGTCCCGGTATTCAAATTGCAACACTGTGGAAGTAATAGAAATACCCCGTTGTTGCTCCATCGCCATCCAGTCAGAGGTCGCCTTACGCTGTGCCCGTCGCGCCTTCACCGCCCCAGCTTCGTGAATTGCACCCCCGTATAGGAGTAGCTTTTCTGTTAGTGTAGTTTTACCCGCATCGGGGTGAGAAATAATCGCAAAGTTGCGGCGAAGTTCAACCGCTTGAATAAGTTCAGACTCAAGTTCAGTAGACATAAATGTATTTGTTTGTTAGCTAACTTAATTTTTTCTACTCTGGCAAGTCTTTTAATCTTAAGACAACGATGCCCGTGATAGGGTCGTAATATAACCAGCAATCTGACTAAATAGGAGAAAGCAATGTACGACACAGACAAGCGAAAGCTTCTATCTGGCTTATCACATGGAGCCATTTTTCTCAGCACGACATTGGTATCTGTAGGTATACCTATTGCGATACTGTTCGTATCTGATGATCCTGTTGTTAAAGAAAACGCCAAAGAATCTATCAATTTCCACTTTAATGTCTGGCTTTATGGAGGAATTCTGGGAGCGCTGTTTTTTCTATTTGGTTGGTTAGTGTTACCTTTATTAGTTCTGGGGCCACTAGCGGGTATCGGATATTTGTTGCACTGGGGATTAACAATTTGGGCGCTCATCGGAGTTCTCAGCAATCCTGATGTACCTTTCCGTTATCCCTATATTTTCCGATTTCTTTAGCACAAATCATTGGGAATGGGGCATTGGGCATTTGCTACCAAGTACAACATTTAATTAATTCGTGACGAATTCTCTGCGTTCCTCTGCGTTTACCTCTGTGCCACTTTGCGTTTAAATTTCAACCCTCAATTCGCCAATAGCAGAGGATTTTGATTTTACCATTTTGAATTTTGAATTGCTTACTATGTTGTTTTTTTTCCAGCCCGTCGGATAGATGCAACCAAGCTGTAGAATACAAAATTGCCCCACAACTTGATTAAGAGTAGGGCAAAGGACAGTTAAGCACTGTTTGTAGTCTGTCTGACGGCAGGAAAATTTTGACCTGCTTTTGTGACGCTTTGTTTTGTGTCCATTTGCGTTGTTTTTCTTCATAAAATTTTATGTTTCCTACACATCGCCCCCGTCGTCTGCGTACTAATCCCCAATTGCGCCGAATGGTTCGTGAAACTGTTTTAACAACAAACGATTTAATCTACCCATTATTTGCCGTACCAGGTGAGGGAATCGCTAACGAAGTAAAATCGATGCCCGGAGTCTATCAACTTTCGGTAGATAAAATTGTTGAAGAGGCAAAAGAAGTTTATGACTTAGGAATTCCTTCTATTATTTTATTTGGTATTCCGGCTGATAAAGATGTAGATGCCACTGGCGCTTGGCATGATTGCGGTATCGTCCAACAAGCAGCGACGGCGGTAAAATCAGCAGTGCCAGATTTGATTGTAATTGCTGATACTTGTTTATGTGAGTACACCAGTCACGGGCATTGTGGTTATTTACAAACTGGTGATTTAACAGGACGAGTTTTAAACGATCCAACTCTGGAATTGTTGAAGAAAACAGCAGTTTCTCAAGCGAAAGCCGGTGCTGATATTATTGCGCCATCTGGGATGATGGATGGGTTTGTCCAGGCAATTCGTGTAGGTTTGGATGAGGCTGGATTTCAAGATACGCCGATATTGTCTTATGCTGCTAAATATGCTTCGGGTTACTATGGCCCATTTCGGGATGCAGCAGACTCGACACCGCAATTTGGGGACAGAAGAACTTACCAAATGGATCCAGGTAACGGGCGCGAAGCAATTAAAGAGATTGAATTGGATATCGCTGAAGGCGCTGATATGCTCATGGTTAAGCCAGCTTTGGCGTACATGGATATTATCTGGCGTGTGAAAGAAGCGAGTAATTTACCAGTTGCGGCTTACAATGTTTCTGGTGAGTATTCGATGGTAAAAGCTGCGGCTCTCAATGGTTGGGTTGATGAGGAGCGAGTAGTTATGGAAACTTTAACTGGATTTAAACGCGCTGGCGCAGATTTGATTTTGACTTACCATGCCAAAGATGCGGCGCGATGGTTGAAGTAAACTAGACGGCAAGGCAGCACGGTAGGAATCATATTTTATTTCTGAAATATACGAGGGGCGTAAATCTGTGCGCCCCTCGTATACTTAGATTTTTAAATTTATTTGCGTAGTACGCGAAGCGTAATAGGCAATGGGAAAAAACTATTTAAGTTGTATTAGTTTTTTCAACAATCAAATAGAATTCCTATTGATATCTGACTGTTGCATCGGAATCTCAATTACGAACTCAGTTCCCTTTCCTAATGTGGAATCACAGGTTAAACTACCTTTGTGTTTATCCACAATAATCTGATAGCTAATAGACAACCCTAAACCTGTGCCACTTCCTACCGACTTGGTAGTAAAAAATGGATCAAAAATTTTCTGCTGCACCGCTTTTGTCATACCAGAACCATTATCGGCAATCCGAATTATCGCCGTATTAGAATTTGTTAGTTCAGTAAAAATGTGAATTTGTCCGGCAAAATTAGCAGCCGATGATGCGTCTATATCTTTTGTTATTTGCTCGTCACTATTTGACAATGATGGATGAGCAATGATAAACGAATCTTCTAAAGCATCGATTGCATTACTGAGGATATTCATAAACACCTGATTAAGTTGACCAGGATAACAAATAACTTCCGGTAACTTTCCGTATTGTTTAATGACTTCAATTTCGGGAAAATTGCTATTTTCTTTCAGCCGGTGTTGCAAAATCATTAAAGTGCTGTCTATCCCTTCATGGACATCTACAGGCTTCATTTCAGATTCATCTAGGCGAGAAAAGTTACGTAATCCCAAAACAATATTTCGTATCCGCGAGCTTCCCACCTTCATTGAATCTAGAATTTTTGGCAAGTCTTGTGCTAAAAAATCTATGTCAATCTCTCCAGATTTTTCCTCAACTAAAGGTGATGGACGGGGATATTCTTGCTGATAAACAACTACTAAATCCAGCAAGTCTTGGACATAATCACTAGCATGGTTAATATTGCCATGAATAAAGTTAATTGGGTTATTGATTTCATGAGCAACGCCCGCTACCATTTGTCCCAGTGAAGACATTTTCTCACTTTGAATCAATTGGATTTGGGTACGTTGTAATTCCTGTAGAGTTTCTTGTAAACAGTTATTTTTGTCGTTGAGTTCCTGCGTTCTTTCCTGAACTTTTTCTTCTAGGTTATGGTTGTACTCTTCCAAGCTTTCTTTAGCTTGGGCTAAATTCTTGTAGAGGATGGCATTCTCTAAGGATATTGCTGCTTGAGTGGTGAGGAGTTTGAGGACTTCCACGCGATCGCGCGTAAAGGCTCCCGTCGTTAGATGATTTTCTAGGTAAAGAATCCCAATCAATTTACCTTGATTTAAAAGAGGCATAGACAATAAACTCTTAGGTTCTTCACTAAGAATATAGTTATCACCTGCTAGAAAAGAAACAGCCATTGCATCATCAATCACCAATATCTCTCTGGAACGTTTAACGTAGTTAATCAAAGTAATGGGAACATCGTAGCTTGACTCTAGGAAAGTCGATGGAAACTCAGTATAAGTATCCTCAAAGTTGGAACTTGAACAAACCGCAGTGACAGTCAATGCTAAGTTATCACCTTCGCTCAAAATTAGAGCGCATTTAGAGGCTCCTGCATTCTCCATCACAACTCCCATCAGCGTAGAAAGTAGTCGTTCTAGCTCGATTTCTCCAGAGAGGGCTTGAGATGCTTTAATGAATGCGGCTAAATCCAGAGAATCAGAAATACTTGTCTTTGAGCCAATAACAGTTTGTTGATTACTCAGAGTAGATAGAGACGATATGGATGTGTTACTGCAAGAAATACTTCCCTTGCTGGAACCAATATTCTGTTTTTCTTGCTGAAATATAGAAGTTAATAATTGGGGATAGCGTTTTGTTAAATCGTCAACCTTAGTTGAGGCTCCCCAGCGAATATAGCTATAGTAAGCATCTGTGAGATAAGTTTGGGCAATTTTATATTTGCCCCATTCTAAATAGAATTTAGCGGCAAGTTCTTGAGCGAGGGCTTCCTCATTAACGTACTCATGCTCTTTTGCAAGCGAGATAGCGCGATCGTAAAATTCCATTGCTTCAAGATATTGACCACTAATCCGATACTTTTCAGCCTCTACAAGATAATATTTGTGTAAATAATTCATCGGAGCATGATGTGCCCAATGCTCTATTTTTTGCTGATTGACTTTAACCTTATTCAGAATGGATTTTTGCTCAGAATCAGATGAATCTGGGTATACAGCTAGCCGTGTTAGTGAATCATATAAGTA
This sequence comes from Nostoc sp. UHCC 0252, assembly GCF_034931145.1. Lineage (NCBI taxonomy): Bacteria > Bacillati > Cyanobacteriota > Cyanophyceae > Nostocales > Nostocaceae > Nostoc > Nostoc sp. UHCC 0252. The sequence goes on from NZ_JAYGHE010000002.1 coordinate 203,505, forward strand.
GAAAATAGGGGTTACTTGCTGTCCTATACCACCTTGTAAATACTTTTCTGCTGAAGTAGCATTTTCCAAGGCTAAAGGATATTTATGAAACAGGTAACAGAGATGTAGTTTGCTTACATATAGATAGAAAATTCCCATGACATCATTAGTGTCAAGGTAAAGGGGCAGCATTTTGTTCTCATCGTAAACTTCACCAATTAAATGACAGGTATCTCCTAAATTTACTGTCAGGTTCAAGATACTCTGTTGATAGATAGTAATCCAGTTAAATACCGTTTTTTGGTTAATTTGCCTGATGACATTGCTGTAACTTGCCATCTCACGCTCTAAGGCTGTTAATTCTTTGCCAATAAAATATGAAGAGTAGGAATAAGAGTGGAGATAATAAGCTGCATATTCTAAATCTCCTATTTCTAAGCCAGCATAGTAACCTTCCATTAAAGGTTTTAATCCTTCTCTAATATGTTCCTTCCAATGCCGAATAGTTGCGTTAAATCCCAGCATTATTTTAGCTTGAACATCCTTAGCATTCAGCTTATCCACCAGACTATTAGAAAGTTTGCCAAATTCATAACCAGATTCAATATCTCCTATTAAGCTGCTGAGTATTAACCCATAATTACTATAGCCAAAAGCAGATAATGGGGCATTCCCATAGTTGAGCGATAATTCGATTTGTTTCAGAATAATCAGTGGAAAAAGTTTAGGAGCAACTGCATAGGTAATTGGGGTTACAGTTGATAGTATACGCATGATTGCTAGAGGTTGAGCTTCTATCATCTCTGGCAGATTAATTAAGTCCTCAATAGGTCTTCCATTGAGATTTAACGTTAATTCTGTCATTGCTAACTGAATATCAGATTGGCTTGGATGTTCAGGAAACTCCACTCCTAAAAGGTTCAAAAAAGTTAGGGCAGTATTCACCGCCTCTAGTGATTGGTTCTGCGCCCCATAAGCCTGAATTTTGACTTCATAAACTTTTACTTTTTCTAGTAGTGTTTCACCTCCTAACACCACATCTGCTAATTCCTCCATCTGTTCAAAATTGCCAGCTAGATAGGCTGCCTCTGTTGCAGTCTCATATAAATCCAGGGCAAGATGATGTTGCGTCTCCCAACTATCACCTGTTAGCAGTTGGATGCCGATAGTTAAATACTTAACGGCAGCAGGATAAGCTGTTGATGCTAAAGCTTTACGTCCAGCAATTAGATTCATCTGGGCCAGTTCATCTCGTTTAGCTTGAGAAGAGATAAATTCTAGTGCGATATTAAACTGATTGACAAGCTCAAAAATCTTTTCTTCCTGCTCTGCAACTGGAATATTGTTCAATAACAGTAGCCCAATTTTTAAGTGAATTGGCTTTTTTTCTTCTTCGGGAATTAAAGAATAAGCGGCTTGCTGTACTCTGTCATGTACGAATTTATATTGAGGTAACTGTAAATGAGGATTTGAAAATGCTATGGATTCTATTCCATGAACAACTAATTCTTGATTAGTATTTTCTTGTGCAAAAATGTTGTAATTTTCAGTTTGTGGTAAAACTAGCCCATCAAGTAATGCTTGCCACAAATCTGATGCTGTATCTACTACAGATTTTTCATTGACAAGCGCTAAACTTTTTAAGTCAAATTGATTACCAATACAGGCAGCTAGTTTCAGAACTTTTTGAGTATATATTGGCAATTTACCTATTTGTAAGGCAATAAATTCTACTACATCATCTGTGAGAGCTAATTCTTTGACTTTAAAGATATCATATTGCCAATAACCAACATCAAAGTTTAATGAAATTAGCCCGTCATCATGTAAAGACTTGAGAAATTGGACGCAAAAGAATGGGTTGCCTTTAGTTTTGGCAAACACCATTTGGGTGAGAGGAATAGCAACTACTTCAGGACAATGCAGAGTATCAGCAACGAGATGATTTAAATCACCCTGATTTAATGGCGTTAGGGTGATCGTATTAATAGTTGCTTCTGCTTTTTCAATCTCTTGCAATGTTAAATAAAGTGGATGTGCTGGGGAAACTTCATTGTCTCGATAGGAACCGATTAGCAAGAATCCTGCCTGATGTTCATGCATCTGTTCTATCTCTTCGGCTAGAGAAGATAACTTGCTTTCACACATCAATAACTGAATTAATTTTAAAGAGGCTGTATCTGCCCATTGCAAGTCATCGAGAAAAATAACTAGGGGATGTTCCTTAGTTGTAAAGATTTGAATAAAATTTTGAAACAATAAATTGAAACGATTTTGAGCAGCATTGCCAGATAGTTCTGTAACCGGAGGTTGCTTACCAATAATCTGTTCTAGCTCAGGAATTACATCGATAATTACCTGAGTCTGCGTACCCAATTCCCGTAGAATTTTGGTTTTCCATTGTTGAATTTGGGCATCACTTTCTGAAAGTAGTTGTCCGATTAAATCTCGAAAAGCTTGCACCAATCCTGATAAAGGAATGTCACGTTGAAACTGGTCAAATTTCCCTTTGATGAAGTAACTACGCTGTCGCACAATAGGTTTATGGACTTCATTAACCACAGCCGTTTTGCCAATGCCAGAGAAACCCGCGACTAATATCATTTCCGTTGCCCCTTCTGTCACACGCTTAAAAGCAGTGAGTAGGGTTTCAACTTCACCTTGGCGGCCATAAAGTTTTTCAGGGATTACGAAACTATCTGAGATATCCCTCACACCTAGTTGAAAGGGTGCAATATTTTGTGTTTCTTGCCACTGGCTTTGGCACATCTCTAAGTCATGCTTTAACCCCGAAGCACTCTGATAGCGGTCTTCGGCATTTTTTGCCATCAGTTTACTGATAATTTCAGACAAAATTGCCGGAATATTAGAGTTAATTCGGTTAGCTTTTAGCGGTTGTTTGGCAATATGAGAGTAAACTAACTCCATCGGATCTTTTGTAGTGAAGGGCAATTGTCCGGTCAGGAGTTGAAAGAAGCTTACACCAAGAGAATAAAAATCAGTGCGGTAGTCAATACCTCGGTTCATCCTTCCGGTTTGTTCTGGAGAAATGTAAGCCAGAGTGCCTTCTATGATGTTGGGATTAGTAAGAGATTGAATTTCTTTTGGTAGGAGAGTAGCAATACTAAAATCGATGATTTTTATTTCATCTGTGGTAGGGTTTATTAGGATATTGGCAGGCTTAATGTCTTTATGAATGATGCGATCGCGATGCAGTCCTTCTAGAGTAGAAGCAATTTTAATCGCAATGTGTAAAAACTCATCAAGGGAAAGCCAATTTTCCTGCTTCTCCTTATTCTCTAGTCGCCAGTCTTGCAGGGAGATGCCACCAAAGTCTTCCATCACTAAGATGTAACTGTTACGGTAGCTTTCTAAGCTATAGGTTTTGAGTATGCCAGGAAGATCAAGGTTTTTAGCGATGATATATTGATTGCGGAACTGGGCGATTTCTGCAAAGGTGGGATATTCATTCCGCATTAATTTGAGAACGACTGGTTTTTGGTCTTGTTCTCTAATTCCCCGATAAACAAGGGTTTTACTACCTGAGTAGATTTGCTCGGTGATCCGATAGCCGGGAAATGCATATAACGTATCTAATACTACTAACATTGCGGACTATGCTCTTAATACTTGTTTCTATGGCTTAGTATTCCCGTGTGAAGGCTATCATTATCATGAAATAATAATTTCGTTTGTTTAATTTGTATTAATAAAACTAATTTTTACCTAAATACCCGATTTTGAAGGATGTAATTATGAACAGGCTAATTTGGGCATAAAGACATAAGATTGCCAAGCACATTGCTACTAAATTTATTTGGTAAATATTTGCTCTTACTGTTTTACGTCTGTGGGTTAGCTATCAAGTTATGAAAAATATTTTGTATCTGGGAGACTAAACAACAAAAAAGCCTGCCGTTTTTCTTGGGTTAAAAGTAAACTGTGGCAGGCTTCGGTGATCTAGGAATGTTTTTCTAGACGAGGAATTGATACCATTTATTTTTGAAGATGCACCTATAAAACTTACGCGAAATTACAATCAAAATGTAGGAGCAATTCACGAATTGCTCCTACGTGTAATTTTCTTCTTGTTTCTGAATTTTGTTGTCAACGATGATTTGTCAACATAAGTATTTTTGAATTAACTATTTTTACCCGCTTTTAATCGGACACCCGTTCATCATAACGGGGCATTTTTAGCTGCGATAATAATAATGAACACAAATGCTACTTGATTTTTTGTTTAATAAAGGTAACAACTTGAGTTAGCTGTTTCTTCAAGCCATCGATTTCAGCTTGCATTTTGACAATTTTCTCGTTCAACGCATTAATTTCTGCGTCCGAAACTCCTCCAGCAGTAGGAGTTGCGTTGCTTGCCGCCGTAGGCATCGCAGTATTGGCAACAGTAGGAGTTGCGTTGCTTGCCGCCATAGGCATCGCAGTATTTGCGACGTTAGGGGCTGCTACTGTAGCAGTTGCAACACTAGAAGTTGCAACCGTGCTATTTTTAACAGCAACCCCTGCTCCTACTGCGACTAATTCTGGGCGCGGCAGTTTCGCCTTAGTCATAGCTAACTTAATTGCGTTAATTAGTTGCTTCTGATCGAAAGGCTTACCCAGAAATTCAAAGTATTCAAAGGGTTCCGTGATCTTCTCAGTTACTTCTTCCTTGCGACCAGACATGATCACCAAAGGAATTTTCCTTAATTCCGGATCGGCTTGGACTTTTTGGAAAACTTCCCAGCCGCTCATTTTAGGCAACAGGAAATCCAGCATAATCAGGCTGAGTTTTTCCTGAAGAATAAAATTTAGTCCTTCTAAACCGTCTTTTGCTTCCAGTACCTCAAAATTGCCCGGAGGCAACATTTCTCGTACTTTTACCCTGACAACTGTAGTGTCATCGATAACTAAAATCTTGTTGCTTGCCACGACTGTTTGCTCTAACAGAAACTTTAAGTGTAAATAGCGACTTTGCCGATTGTCCTTGAGAATCCTCCCACTATATACAAAATTTCTAGCAATTGGGGGATAGTATATTTCGGTATAAATGACATTGCCAGAGGTGTTTTGTAAAACTTTTGCTTGCGCTCTTTTCGATTTATGTCATGGTGATATTTAAGGCTTTAGCTTTGTTTTAGTGCATAAAGCATATAAAGGCACGGAGACACGGAGATATTAAGACCGTTTCTGCGTCTATTCTTGTTTTGTCCATTTAAAGACCACTACTTTATATCCGTATCTTGCTTGGATGTCTATGATTTCGTCACAACAAGCCGAACTAAAATCTGAAATTGCGGCAATGCCTAGCTGGTTACGTCGCCCGATCGCTAAAGCTAGTGAAATCTCTACCGTACAACGCATTATTAAGCAGCGCCAAATCCACACAATTTGCGAAGAAGGTCGCTGTCCTAACCGGGGAGAGTGCTATGCCCAAAAAACTGCAACTTTCTTGCTAATGGGGCCTACCTGCACGCGCTCTTGTGCTTTTTGTCAAGTAGATAAAGGTCATTCACCGATGCCTCTTGATTTAGAAGAACCGCAAAAGGTAGCAGAGGCTGTACAGCTTTTGGGATTGCGTTATGTAGTGCTGACTTCTGTCGCCCGTGACGACCTGTCCGATCAGGGCGCAGGGCATTTTGTGGAGACGATCGCTACTATCCGCCAATTAAACCCAGAGACTCAAATTGAAGTGCTGACCCCAGATTTTTGGGGTGGTGCTGGTGTTGGGGAATCAGGTCAACGCCAACGAATAGCGATGATTGTGAAAGCTAAACCAGCGTGTTTCAATCACAATATCGAGACAGTGCGGCGGTTAACTGGGCCAGTGCGTCGGGGGGCCAAATACGATCGCTCGCTCTCAGTACTAGCTATGGTTAAAGAAATCGATTCGACAATTCCCACTAAATCAGGTTTGATGCTGGGACACGGTGAAACACTTGATGAAGTCATTGAAGCAATGGCTGATTTAAGGGCTGTGGCGTGCGATCGCTTGACTATGGGGCAGTATATGCGCCCTTCTTTAGAACATCTGCCAGTTCAAAAATATTGGACTCCAGAGGAATTCGATCAACTCGGCAGATTAGCATGGGAAATGGGATTCAACCATGTCCGTTCCGGGCCTCTGGTTCGCAGTTCCTATCATGCTGGAGAGGAGGGAGTGGGGAGTGGGGATGAAGCAAGGGAGCAGGGAGCAGGGGGCAGGGGGCAAGGGGGAGAATAAAAATTACCTCTTTCCCCTCTTCTCCCTGCTCCCTGCCCCTCTGCCTCTTCCCAATTCCCAACTTCACACAAATATTCTTAAAGAATTTGGGTATTTGGTACGCCAGTTTGGTATTCCTTAAAAAGTCATGACATTAGGAGAGTCGCATTATGACCGCTAAAACAACGAAGAATCCTGCTAATTCCCCAGTTGCCGACAGTGGAGCTAAACCTCCCTACGCCTTTCGCACAGGCTGGGCACTGTTGTTATTAGCTATCAATTTCTTGGTGGCAGCCTACTATTTCCACATTATTGAATAGTTAGAAGTGGAGTGGTGCTGCTCAAATCGTTCCTTTGAATAAACCTTTGGGACGAATGAGCAGCACCAAAATCATGATCAACAGTGCTATACCTTGTTTATACTGGGAACCTAGCCAGGGGGTGCTAATTTCTTGGACAATGCCAATGATAAAAGCTGCTGCGATCGCACCGTAAGGGTTGCCAATCCCGCCAAGAATTACTGAGGCAAATAACGGTAGAATTAAGAACCACCCCATATTTGGACGCACGGCTGTAATCAACCCATACATACTGCCTCCCAATGACGTAAGAGTGCCAGCAATTAGCCAAGTCCAGAAAATTACTCGGTCGACATTAATACCTGAAACCCTGGCTAAGTCAAGATCGTCAGCAACTGCTCGCATCGCCTTACCTATTTTGGTATTTTGCAGGAGGTAATGCAGAGCCAAAATTGCTAGCACCGCTAACCCCAATACCAATAATTGATTTTGCGGTATTTTTAAGCCAAAGATGTCTAAAGCTGTGGTTACAGGTAAATTATAGTTTTGGTTCTTGCCACCCCAGATCAAAATAATCCCATTGCGAAGAAATAAGGCAAGTCCGATAGAAATAATAATCAGCGTAGTGGAAGTAGCACGGATAGAGCGCATCTTCGACCACAATAACTTTTCCGATAACAGCATTGCTGCTACTGTTCCCACCGCCGCCAGGATCATTGACAGCCAAATATTAACCCCAATACTATTGATCAGCCAAGTGAGATAGGCTCCTAAAGTTAAAAAATCACCATGAGCAAAGTTAGATAGCCGTAAAATTCCATAAGTAAGAGTCAGTCCTACTGCGGCTAAAGCAATAATGCTCCCTACCGCAATCCCGTTGACGATTAGCTGGGCGAATTGTATATCCATAAGTCTTCAATTGCTTTAAAAAATTTTAGGACAGTGGTTTATAGAATAATTTTTTTGGACTAGTGCTAAATTCGACATCATAAGTTATGGTTTATAACAACATAAGTTATGGTTTATAAATAAAAAAGAATTGTCGGTTAATATGCATAAAATCCTTTTTGGATTTTTATACGAAGCTAAATTTGTTCAACGGTCTAGTTGACCATGCAGCAGTACTCAAGCTTATCAGACCAGAACTCACAGATAGATGCAACGCCAAAAGTTTTGACAACAATTCAGCAACTTCGCGCCAAGTTGTGGCTGGAGAGCAGCTTGAGCCAGTTGCAAAGTCGTCTTAATGATTACCTGCTTTCTGCTTGTAATACTGTCCCACAAGCAGAGGCCGCAGAAGCAGAAATTCTCCAAATGGTGGTTAACGAGATTAACACTGCTGTTAGCAGCAGTAATCTGGTGATTACAGATTATGCTGTAGGCATGGCTCTGTTTCAACCACAAGAAGCTGTTGCCACAGTTTGCTATGTTTCTCATTCTCCATCCCCAAACTCACAACCTTTATTTTTAGAAGTGTTAACAGCAGAAAAAAAGCTGCTGTTGAGATTGCAACAGGTTATAGAACTCGAAGATTTGCAGCAGCTTGAGAATCAACAGCCACCAAGCGCTTGGCGGTTAGCTGATGATTCTGGCTGTGTCATGGGCTGGCTAATTATCGCCGCAACTCCCCTAAACTCTAATTGTGAGTCGCTCATAGATTCACTTGCTCAACTGAGATCGGAATTGATGGTTAGGTCTGCCAAGTACTGTACTACAGCCTTGGTACAACTCAGACATATCCTATCTTGGCAGCGACAATATCAAGAGTTAAGTGCTTCTAATCAAGAATTGGAGCGCACTAATCAACTGAAAAATCAGTTTTTGGCAAACACTAGCCACGAAATTCGCACACCGCTTAGTTCCATTATTGGATTTACCCACTTGCTGTTAGCTCAAGGGTATGAACCAACTAAAGAACGCCAGCAAGAGTATTTACACATCATCCAGTCTAGCGGTAAACATTTGCTAGCTCTGATTAATGATATTTTGGATCTCTCTAAAATTGAAGCAAACCAGCTAGAGGTGCAGTGGGAAACAGTAGATGTACCACTGTTATGTAGCAATGTTCTCGCACTGGTGAAAGAGAAAGCTGCTAATAAGGGTTTAAAACTTCGTCTAGAAATTGACTCCGAGATCACAACCCTAGTAGCTGACTCTTTGCGACTTAAGCAAATGCTGTTGAATTTACTTTTCAATGCCCTAAAGTTCACCAGCAAAGGAAGTGTTGGTTTACAGGTTGTTCCCAAAGGTGTGTCTGTACATTTTACAGTTTGGGATACTGGCAGTGGTATTTCTCCAAAAGACCAAACTCAATTATTTGAACCCTATTTTCAAATTGCCAAGGCTATCGCTGGTGGTGCTGAAGGGACTGGTTTGGGTTTAGCAGTAACTCGGGAACTCGCGCAAATTCACGGTGGTTCTGTGAAAGTGGAATCTAAAGTAGATGGCGGCTCCCGTTTTACCCTTGTACTTCCCCTTAAGCAAGAGGCGGGAGTAGCGGGAGATGACGTAAATGACGTAGATAAGGAAGCCCAATATTCCTCATCTCCTCTACCTTTCACCCCTAGTTCCTCTAAAGATATTTTGCTGGTAGAAAATGACTTACCCAACGCTGATTTAATGCAAATTTATCTGCGGAGATTAGGATATCAGGTAACTTGGGTTAAAAATGCTACCGAAATGTGGGAAGCTCTAACACAGCTAGATCCAGCAGTGATTTTAATGGATGTTTGTCTGGCAGATGGAAATGGTCTTAACTTGGTGCAACAACTGCGAGAACACGAGCAATATCGGACAATTCCGGTAATTGTTCAAACAGCAATGGCGATGAAAGGCGATCGCGAAACCTGTCTAGCAGCTGGAGTAAATGACTATATTTCTAAGCCGATTGATTTACCACTTTTAGCCAGTCTGGTAGCCAAGTACAGCAGTGGGGCAGGAGGCAGGGAGTAGGGGAGCAGGGGGCAGGGAGCAGGGGGCAGGGAGCAGGGGGCAGGGAGCAGGGGGCAGGGAGCAGGGAGCAAGGGGCAGGGAGCAGGGGAAGAAGAACTATTTATTGATTCTTGAGCCATACCCAATTCTCAATTCCCAATTCCCAATTCCCAATGACTACAATAAAAATTGTTGGGTGCTATAGGGTTTGAGTAGGATTGGGAAATGATGCTGACAAAAAAATTTGAGCAATTAAAAGCCTTATTTGAAGAGATGGATCAGGCATTGATTGCCTACTCTGGGGGCGTTGATAGCACTTTAGTTGCCAAAATTGCTTATGATGCACTGGGCGATCGCGCTCTGGCTGTCACGGCTGTTTCTCCTTCACTTTTACCAGAAGAGTTGGAAGATGCCAAAATTCAAGCGGCAACTATTGGGATTGCTCATAAAATAGTCCAGACTCACGAGATGGAAAATCCTAATTACACCTCTAACCCGGTTAATCGCTGTTATTTTTGCAAAAGTGAGTTGCACGATACTCTCAAACCTTTAGCTTTGCAGTCGGGTTATCCCTACGTGGTGGATGGGGTAAATGCCGATGATTTGCATGATTATCGCCCAGGAATTCAGGCGGCGAAAGAAAGAGGGGCGCGATCGCCTTTAGCCGAAGTGGGTGTTACCAAAGTTGAAGTTCGCCAACTTTCACAACAACTCGGTTTACCTTGGTGGGATAAACCCGCTCAACCTTGCCTAAGTTCTCGCTTTCCTTATGGTGAAGAGATTACTGTCACTAAGTTACAACGAGTTGGGAGAGCCGAAATTTTCTTAAGAAAGCTGGGTTGGCAGAATTTGCGTGTGCGATCGGAAGGGGATACAGCACGCATTGAATTATCACCAGAACAAATTAAAGAGTTTGTGTTAACGACAGATTTACAAAAAGTAGTTTCTGTATTTCAGGATTTCGGATTTCTTTACGTAACCCTGGATTTGGAAGGTTATCGCAGTGGTAAGTTGAATCAGGTTTTGAATAATCGGCAAGCTTTGGGCGTTAAATTATAAAATTTTGGTTTTATAGAGATCCAGTTAGAGTCCTCCAAGTAAAAAAATGCTCAATTGTCATTGCGAGCGAAGCGAAGCAATCCCAGCCCTTGCGATTGCTTCGCTTCGCTCGCAATGACGGGTTTTGGATCATTTATTTTTTGGAACACTCTTATATTTTTTTACCTTCTACAGAAACTAGAAAGCAGCCGTTTATCCTCCAGGCATTATCCGGCTGTTTTTCCATAAGATATAAAGCTCTTAAGGGAACTCCATCAGGAGCAAGTAGTAGCAGTGGCTGAGTTATGTTTCCCTCAATGGTTGTTATCTTCTCAAAAAAGACGGAACGAGGACGGTATACTGCTGGGTAACTTATCTTCACCATCTGGACAAAATTTTCTGGAGTGCCAAATTGCGCCTGAATTCCTGGACTGGCGAAAGCAAAAGCACCTTGAGCATCATCCTTTTGAAATGCTGCCAATTGATTTTCAATTAGCGAACGTATGGTGATAGCATCGTTATCGGTAATTTCCATAAATCTAAAGTTGCGTAAGCGCAGCCCATCGTAGACATCGCTCGAAGCTTGAGGCGATCGCTCAATTTTCACGCTGAGTTAGCTTGTATTCTATCTGCTGTAGTGCCGAGCGCCAAACATCATAACCTTCTTGCGACAGGTGTAAACCATCGGTGGTCAACTCTGAGCGCAAATTTCCTTCCATATCCGTAAACCAGCTATAAATATTTAAATAATTAGCGCCTTCTTGTTTAGCAATCTGGGTTAGTTGGCTATTTATGTGACGAATACGGCTATTGGAAAGTTTTGCTAGGCGCGTAGGCAGAATTGATTGAACAATGATTTCAGTTTTTGGGTGAGTCTCCCTTAAACGACGGACAATCCGGCGATAATTACGCAAGATTGTGTCATCGCTATCGCCTTTTCGTAAGTCGTTAATCCCAGCCATGACGTAAATAACATTGGGGCGGGTTGCCGAAAATGCCCCTAATCTTTTTAAAACTCCACTGGAAGTATCTCCAGAGATGCCTTGATTGAGCCACAATTTCCCAGTGGGGAGTTTTTCTCTAGGAAACCACATGCTCAAAGAATCACCAACTAAGATGCTTAGATGATTTGAACCTTGACCTCGAGCGATCGCTCTGGCTTCTAAAGCGAGTAAACTTTTCCAGTCATCATAAGTCAGTTGACGTTTCCTGATCGACTCCCACAATGATTGCAAATTATTACTATTAGCGCGTGTATAAATCTGACCTGTTTTCAAAGCCGCCAATCTTTGGTAGTAAAGTTGATTACCAGATGTCAATGAAATACTCGTTGCTTGAGCGCTGGGGTTGGCTAATGATTCTGTTGAGGCTGGTAATCCTTCACTATTGGGTTCGGGTACGCTAGAGACATTTTTCTCGTCTACCGTCGGCTGTAAATTTTTTAGGGGTTGGAACGCTTGCCCACTGAGTTCTGGTAAGGAGAGATCAACGCTGGGGATGATTTGTCTACTTACTATTGTCTGCGAGCCTTGTTTTAAATCCCACAGGAATCTAGAACTTTCTGGCAGGACAATCGACAAATGTGGAAGAGCCGATGCTGGTATTGCTAATCCTGTTAACAAGCCTGCTGCCAACAGATAAGGATCCCTCATCGCTTTCTCTCTCCTCTACTCACTCTTTTCCCTATCACAACATTAATTGCCTGCATTCAGGAAAATTTTACTTCGGTTAAGTTATTATTCTTATTTACACTGTATAGTTCTGTAAAGTGTGTTGAGGAGATTATCTTAGACAATTTACGATCTCTTTAAAGTACAGTTTTTTGGTGGTATACAAGTCTTCTTTGTGAAAACACTGTTGCTGAAAGCAGTATTTTCCCAAAATGACCATTTTTTATAACTCAGTGGTTACAAATATTGTAAGTATGTATAACCTTGGCTATTAGTTGAATATAATACGATAATCTGCTCTTAATGAGCAAATGAAAGTTTATTCTTACTCATATTCGAGAATTTACTGAAAAAAGGTTAGGCTCTGAAATTATTTTGGGATAATTATGGGGTAATTTGCAGCCCTGTCAAACATTATTAACTCTTGTGCTGTTTGAGGATTTAATTCTGGATTCAATTCAACTTTTTCTAAGTTTCCTTCGTATTTAACTAAGTTAAAATCTCCTACGGTTGCAAAGTAAATTTTACGTTGACCGTGAGTTTCTATTGCTTTTTTAGCTGATGACCAAACTACAGATGAGCGGAAGGTAATTGGCTGTTTGGGATTACAATTACTAATTTCAACTGCTTCATCAAGATGTTCAGAGTAATTTCGAGAAAAAACTGCACAATGCGAATTTTGTTTAACTTGAGTTTCTAATCTCATCTTATTGATATGTACATAAAGTATTTTCTGTGCTTTAGAGTTCCCAAAAAAGTATAAAAAGTAATCAAAAATGAAAAAATCCCCCACCTTGCGGCAGGGGATTTTTATTACTTATCTACGAAACTAGCAGCCAAATTAACCGAACTTGCCAGCAGTAGAAGCAATCAAGAATGCGGCGTAAGTCACGATGTAGCCAACAGTGAAGTGAGCTAGACCAACTACACGACCTTGAACGATAGACAGAGCCACGGGCTTATCTTTCCAGCGAACTAGGTTAGCTAGAGGAGTGCGTTCGTGTGCCCAAACAAGGGTTTCAATCAACTCTTGCCAGTAACCTCTCCAGGAGATTAAGAACATGAAACCAGTAGCCCAAACTAGGTGTCCAAACAGGAACATCCAAGCCCAGACAGAAAGGTTATTCACGCCGTAGGGGTTGTAACCATTAATCAACTGAGCAGAGTTAGCCCAGAGGTAATCGCGGAACCAGCCCATGAGATATGTAGAGTTCTCATTGAACTGAGCAACGTTGCCTTGCCAAATACCTAGATGTTTCCAATGCCAGTAGAACGTAACCCAACCAAGGGTATTCAGCATCCAGAATGTAGCGAGGTAGAAGGAATCCCAACCTGAGATGTCGCAAGTACCGCCACGACCGGGGCCGTCACAAGGGAAGGCATAGCCGAAGTCCTTTTTATCGGGCATCAGCTTAGAACCACGGGCATCCAAAGCACCTTTGACCAAGATCAAAGTGGTGGTGTGCAGACCTAAAGCGATCGCATGGTGTACCAAGAAGTCGCCAGGGCCAATTGTCAAGAACAGGGAGTTAGTACCAGCATTGATGGCATCTAACCAGCCTGGCAACCAAACGTTAGCGTAGTTGGGCCATGCTGTATTGGCAATACTATCTGGGTTAGACAACAAGGTGTCTAAGCCGTAGAGTACTTTACCATGAGCAGCTTGGACGAACTGGGCAAACACTGGCTCGATCAGGATTTGCTTTTCAGGAGTACCGAAAGCAACAACTACATCGTTGTGAACGTACAAGCTGAGGGTGTGGAAGCCTAAGAAAAGAGATACCCAGCTAAGGTGGGAGATAATCGCTTCTTTGTGCTTCAATACGCGCTCAAGAACGTTGCCTTTGTTTTGTTCTGGATCGTAATCACGTACCCAGAATATAGCTCCGTGAGCAAAAGCACCGAGGATTAGGAAACCAGCAATGTATTGGTGGTGCGTGTACAGCGCTGCCTGAGTTGTGTAGTCCTTAGCAATAAATGCATAAGGAGGCATGGCGTACATGTGCTGTGCCACCAAAGAGGTGATGGTTCCTAGAGCAGCTAGGTGAATACCTAACTGGAAGTGCAATGAGTTGTTATAGGTGTCGTACAACCCTTGGTGAGGCAGGTTGAACTGACCTTCGCTCTTGCTACCAGGTACTAAACCGGATTTGGAGTTCAGCATTTCTTTGATGCTGTGACCAATTCCGAAGTTAGTCCGGTACTGGTGTCCGGCAACAATGAAGATAACTGCGATCGCCAAGTGGTGATGAGCCATGTCAGTCAACCACAAAGCTTCTGTCTGGGGATGGAAACCACCCAAGAAAGTCAGAATTGCAGTCCCTGCACCTTGAGATGTACTAAATACATGCCCAGGAGTGTCAGGGTTTTGAGCGTAAACACCCCAGTTGCCTGTAAAGAATGGTGTTAAACCAGCTGGGTGGGGTGGTGTGTTGAGGAAGTTATCCCAACCTACGTGCTGTCCGCGAGATTCGGGGATAGCAACGTGGATTAAGTGACCAGCCCAAGCCAATGAACTAACGCCAAACAAACCTGCTAAGTGGTGGTTTAGGCGGTGTTCAGCACTCTTAAACCATGCCAAGCTAGGACGGTACTTGGGTTGCAAGTGTAACCAGCCAGCAAATAAGAGTACAGCTGCGAACAATAACAGGAATACTGAACCGGTGTACAGTTCGCTGTTTGTCCGCATACCGATGGTGTACCACCAGTGGTAAATACCAGAGTAGGTAATGTTTACAGGGTTACTAGCGCCAGCTTGGGTAAAAGCTTCGATCGCTGGTTTACCAAAGTGGGGATCCCAAATCGCATGGGCGATGGGACGGATATGAAGGGGATCTTTAATCCACTGTTCGAAGTTACCTTGCCAGGCCACGTGGAACAGGAGGCTGGATGCCCACAGGAAGATGATTGCCAAGTGACCGAAGTGAGTTGCGAAAATCTTTTGGTAAAGATTTTCTTCCGTCATGCCATCATGGGTTTCAAAATCGTTGCCTGTAGCGATCGCATACCATATCCGACGAGTAGTCGGATCCTGTGCGAGATCCTGGCTAAATTTTGGAAATTTTGTCGCCATAGGTTTAATATATCCTCTGACCTTTAGCCATCAAGTATCAGTTGGATTTTGAATTTTAGATTTTGAATTGAATCTAAAATCTAAAATCCAAAATTTTGCTGATTGCTACCCTAATGAAAGGATGTGTGCATGGAAGAACGCCCAAGTTGTGGCAATTCCTCCCAATAGGTAGTGAGCTACCCCTACAGCCCGACCTTGAATAATACTCAAAGCGCGAGGCTGAATTGCTGGTGCTACCTTCAGTTTGTTATGTGCCCAAACAATGGACTCAATCAGTTCTTGCCAGTAGCCGCGACCACTGAACAGGAACATCAAGCTGAATGCCCAAACAAAGTGAGCGCCTAAGAACATGAGTCCATAAGCAGATAGCGCACTGCCATAGGAATTGATGACTTGTGTAGCTTGTGCCCACAAGAAGTCTCGCAACCAACCGTTGATGGTAATCGCGCTTTGGGCAAAGTTACCACCAGTGATGTGAGTCACAGCACCATCTGCATCTACGGTTCCCCATACATCTGATTGCATCTTCCAGCTGAAGTGGAAAATTGCGATGGATATGGTGTTGTACATCCAGAATAGTCCGAGGAACACGTGATCCCAACCAGACACTTGACAGGTACCACCACGACCAGGGCCGTCGCAAGGGAAGCGGAAGCCCAGGTTTGCTTTGTCTGGAATCAGACGAGAGCTACGGGCAAACAGGAATCCTTTTAACAGAATCAGGACGGTAACGTGAATTTGGAATGCGTGGATGTGATGGATCATAAAGTCGGCTGTACCCAGAGCAATGGGCATCATCGCCACTTTGCCGCCTACCGCCAAGATTCCACCACCAAACGCATAGCTAACTGGTTCTAGAGCATTGGGAGCAGTGCCACCAGGAGCTAAGGTGTGGATGTTTTGTACCCATTGGGCAAAAACTGGTTGCAATTGGATTGCTGTATCCGAAAACATATCTTGGGGACGACCCAAGGCACGCATGGTGTCATTGTGGATATACAACCCAAAGCTATGGAAGCCAAGGAATATACACACCCAGTTTAGGTGAGAGATGATTGCATCTCTATGACGAAGTACCCGATCCAAAAGATTGTTTTGATTGACCACAGGATCGTAATCCCGCACCATGAAGATGGTAGCGTGAGCCGCACCGCCTACAATCAAGAATCCTCCAATCCACATGTGGTGAGTGAAAATGCACAACTGTGTAGCATAATCAGTTGCCAAATATGGATAAGGGGGCATCGCGTACATGTGATGCGCCACAATAATGGTCAGCGAACCCAAGAAGGCCAGGTTCGTTCCCAATTGAGCGTGCCAGGATGTGGTCAGGTTTTCATACAAACCTTTGTGACCTTCACCGGTAAAAGGCCCTTTGTGGTTTTCCAGGATCTCTTTAATGCTATGACCAATACCCCAGTTAGTACGGTACTGATGACCAGCAATGATAAAGACAACTGCGATCGCTAAGTGGTGATGAGCAATATCAGTCATCCACAAGCCGCCAGTTACTGGGTTCAGACCGCCCTTGAAGGTCAGGAAGTCAGCGTACTGACCCCAATTCAAGGTGAAGAAAGGTGCTAAACCAGCAGCAAAACTAGGATACAACTCGGTCAACAAGTCTTTGTTCAAGATGAACTCGTGGGGCAAGGGGATGTCTTTGAGAGCAACGCCTGCATCCAAAAGCTTGTTGGTCGGTGCGGACACGTGGATTATGTGACCTGCCCATCCCAAGGAACCACAACCTAACAATACTTGCAAGTGGTGATTCAGCATCGACTCCACATTCTGGAACCATTCCAGTTTGGGAGCGCGTTTGTGGTAGTGGAACCAGCCAGCAAATAGGAATAAGCCTGCTAGTACCAAGCCACCGATCGCAGTGCAGTAAAGCTGGAAGGAGTTTGTGATCCCCCAACCACGCCATACTTGGAACAAACCGGAGGTGATTTGAATACCGTGGAAACCACCGCCAACATCACCGTTTAAAATGTCTTGTCCAACAATAGGCCAAACGACTTGAGCGCTAGGCTTAACGTTTAACGGGTCACTTAGCCAAGCTTCGTAGTTAGAAAACTTCGCGCCGTGGAAAATCATCCCGCTCAACCAGATTGTCACTACGGCTAGGTGGCCGAAGTGGGCTGAGAATATCTTGCGGGATATATCTTCTAAATCGCTTGTATGTGTATCAAAATCATGGGCGAGTGCGTGCAGGTTCCAAATCCATGTGGTGGTTTTGGGACCTCTGGCTAAGGATCTGTCAAAGTGTCCAGGTTGCGCCCATTTTTCGAATGAGGTTGGAACTGGATCGTTATCGACGATTACTCTTGCCTTCTTTTCCTCTCGCTCCGGAGGACTTATTGTCATTTGACCTCCTCTCTTGATAAGGAATGAGGAATCATGAATACCACAAAGTGAACCATTACCGCATCTCAGAATTTTACTGAAGCCGCGATGAAGACCCTATGTGGAGAGTTGTTTCTCGTTGAATTATAGAGTCTTCACCTGCACTTTGTTAGAGATATTTTAACAATAATTCAAACTTGGTGAAATATTGCTGAAATTACCGTCTTATATGCCTTTTAACTTCAGCCCATTTGTCTAAAAGTCAATAGTTTATCCATTTAATTTACAAAGTATAACAATTCGTAAAACTTATGCTTTGGCTGTATGTAGGTGATGTTTCAACTTTTACTGCTGTTATTGGTAAATATTTGTATCATCTTTCAATATTTATCAGTAAAAAGTTGTAAATAAGATATTTTTTTTAAACTTTTCGAGATACACAGGAAAAATTTATGGGATGTAAGGCAGATTTCACCTTTTGGGCTATAGTGCCAGATGGACAGTTTGAGCGAAAATAATCTGTGCAATTGTCGAAAGACTATCACTGGGTGCAACGCATGAACTCGTGGCAGAAAAGGGTGTTAGAAAAGCTCCTCCCTGAGAGGTTCCCGGTTTTTAGGTGGATAATGACATTGGTGCTGGTATTAAGCTTGACCAGTTGCGGCGAGAAAGCCGATAGCCAGGAAGTATCTACTAGCTATAGAGAAAACCCTCCACAGATTTCTCAAATTTCAAAGCAATTTTCAGAAGTTTCCCCGCCATCTGTTATCCAAGCACTGCGTCCAAGTTTGGAAGTTTATCAGCCACAAGTGACGATTGTGACTCCAAAACCTGATGAAGTTTTCCAAAATAATAAAGTTACAGCCAGTTTTCAGGTTAAGGATCTACCAATATTTAAAGATCCACAATTGCAACTGGGGCCACATCTCCACGTAATTCTGGATAATCAACCTTATATTCCTGTTTACGATCTGAATCAGCCTTTGGTTTTGCCAGAGTTGTCTCCAGGTACTCATACCTTGCGTGTCTTCGCCTCTCGTCCTTGGCATGAAAGCTTTAAGAATGAAGGTGCTTATGCCGAGACAACATTTCACGTCTTTACTAAAACCGACGACAACAATCCAGATGCCAAGTTACCTCTGCTAACTTACAGCCGTCCTCAAAGTAGCTACGGGGCAGAGCCAATTTTACTGGACTTTTATTTAACTAATGCTCCCCTGCATCTGGTTGACAAGGAAAATACTAACGAAGGATTTAGCGATTGGCGTATCCGCGCCACTATTAATGGTGAAAGCTTTGTTTTCGATCGCTGGCAAGCAGTTTATCTTAAAGGCTTCCAAACTGGTAAAAATTGGATAAAGCTAGAATTTCTTGATAATCAGGGAAATCCTCTCAAAAATGTCTTTAATACAACAGTCAGACTGATTGACTACCAGCCAAATGGTAAAGATACTTTGTCGAAAATTGTGAGAGGAGAACTCACAGCAGATGAAGTGCGCCCTATTGTAGACCCGAATTATAAACTTACACCTACGCCTTCTGTTGAAAAAACACCTCAAATACAACCGAAGGTTGAAAAGCAGCCCATTCCTGAAATTGAACTTCCAAAAGAATCGAAAACACAACCGGAAGAACCAAAGTTGGAAGTTCCGACGGCTGTACCATCTCCTACGTTATCCCCAACACCATCAGAAATAATTACGCCAACTCCTGAATCAACACCGCTACCTGAAGAAGTTGCACCTCAGCCAACTAAACCTAAAGTTGATGGATTTTTTAACCGTCGCGCGGGTAAGACACCTACTCCAGAAGCAACAGTTGAACCATCTCCTAGTTTGCCACCCACGTTACCAGAGATTATTGAGTCTCCAGCACCGGAAATAATTACGCCAACACCAGAAGAACCACAGCCAGAGGTAACGCCAACTCCTGAATCAACGCCATTACCCGAAAAAGTTGCGCCTCAGACAACAAAATCTAGATTTGGCGGATATTTTAAGCGTCGAACGGACAAGACACCTACTCCAGAAGTTACAGTTGCGCCATCTCCTAGTTCGCCACCTACGTTACCGGAGATTATCGAGTCTCCCGTACCAGAAACAATTACGCCAACAACTCCATCGGCTGAATTCCCCCAAAAACAAGTGCAACAGCCATAAAAGACAAGATTTAGTTTTTTATTCGTGAAAATTCGCGTTGTCCAGATCCCCGACTTCTTAAAGGATGCTGCTGGCGAATTAGGGGTCTAACCTGGTATGGGTTAGACCCCCGATAACTGAAGAGGGTAAAGAGTCAGAAAATACTCACAAAGTTGTATTTTCTGAATTCTTGATATGACACTACATCCTAAAAACCACTGGGAGATAAGCTGCTGTACCTTTAATTTGCATAGAATGGGAATTGGATAAGTATTGTATTTACTGCCATGCCAGCTAGAGGTTTTCTCACACCGGGTCAACAAGAAAATTTACAAAAAGCCGTCAGAGAAAGTGCAGACAAGCATCTACGAGAACGAGCATTAATGCTGTTGTTGATGAATGATGGTAAGACGTACCAAGAGATTAGCGCTTTTTTAGGTTGTGCATACCGAAGCGTAGCATATTGGTGTGTTCATGGAGACGCAGAGAACCTAGAAAGTTCAAAAGATAAGCGAGAACAAGGTAATCATCGGAAAGTCACAGAATTGTATGTAGAGTTACTGTTAGATGTACTTGAAAAGGAACCATCAGAATTAGGATATGAATTTGGAAGATGGTCAGGTGAACGACTAGCAACATATATGGCAGAACAAACAGGAATTGAGCTATCAGGGAAGCAGGTAAGGAGAATATTAGAGCAAAAAAAGTACGCTTACCTCTGGGCAAAATACACCCGCTTAGGACAAACAAGATCCCAAAAATAGAAAGGCGTTTCAAGAGAAGTTAGAAGGATATTTAGAAGCGTCAAAAGCTAACCCAGATAAACTACAAATCTGGTTTTGGGATGAAAGTGGATTCAGTATGAGAGTAATTAGACGTAGGAGTTGGGTAAAAAGAGGTACTAGAAAAAAAGTCACTGGACAACGTAGTAGAGGAAAAGTAAACGTCATGGGAGGTATTCGATATCATGATAAAAAAAGAATGTGTTATTTCATCGATAAAGGGAACTCAACAAGCTTTTATGAACAAATTACAAATTTATATACTTTTGTAAAAGAAGAGTGGATTAATCAAGGAAATATAGAAGATAAGTTTAGATCATCTGGAGTAAAAATACTCATCATACTAGATAATGCTAGCTACCATAAAAAGAAAGATATTCTCGAAAAAATAGAACAAGAAATGCCAAATATACAACTTTATTTTTTACCTCCCTATAGTCCAGATTTTAATTTAGCTGAATTAGTTTGGCATTCAGTGAAAGAATACATAGCACATCGCCTATTTAAATCAGTACTGGATTTACAAGAATTACTAGACAGATTATTAAACGATGGGGAATTAATTATTAAGTGGGGCAGAAAAATCAAGAACAAGGGGAATGCTGTTATTGCAAGTTAAATGTCCGACAGCTTACCAGAGCAAACGGCACAGATAGCGCGTGCGTCATTCCCGAAGGGCAACGAGTTCATGAAAATGTACGATGAACTGGGAACTTTATATACTGACACAGACTTTGCGACCTTAGGGACTTCCAAAGAATAAATTCTTCCAAGAAAAACGAGAGACAGGTTTTTTCAAGAATGATAATCATTTTAAGAGAGGAGAAAAGGGGTTGCCGAGGGCAACCCCTTTTCTCCCCCTCATCTATGCATGAAGAATCTATACACTTGTCGTCTGCTTTGAAGTTAAACAGTGTAAATAAGGGATGTTTTGTAGCTAAATAAATGCTGTTTAGGACTTACGCAAAAATTGCCGAAAAGCTTAATTTATCGAACCGCCAAGATGCCAAGAACGCCAAGAATTCGTAGAGTGTGCGTAAGTCATACTGTTATTAAAATCAAATAACTTTTGTTTTACTACAACAAATATCAATAAACCAATTACCTAAATTTGGGAAAAGTTCATGATTAGAATCGGTTAGCCGCTCAATCTGTTTTTCAATTTGAGCCATAGCTTTTTTTGTAAGCTTTACCCCATTCTCATAAGTTTTGTGTACTAGCTTAACTACTGGATGATCACCTTTCCATTTCATAGTACTAGCAAACTTTAAAGCTGTCTCCACTTCATCTAAAATGCTGCCATTCCAATGATTCTCTAGTATTGCCCATATTCTTTCTATCGGATTATATTTACTATGATAGGGAGGATAGTAAGCTAAACGTATATTTACTTGATGTTTGTGGGCAAACTCTACTATACGTTTCATAAATTGGGTACGCCGTGAACTATTCTGCGGCCCATTATCTTGATTAATAAGTAGGGTTTGAATATCAGAAAAACGATGCTTTTCTTCTAACCAAAAATCTTCTAAAATATCAACAATAAAATCGCTTGTAACTTTCGATTCTGTAAAGTATAAAAATAGCTCATCAAGCTCTGGGAGAAAGATACCATAAGGAGTTACAGTTGTTTTCGGATTATAATCATGGTCGTCAGCCTTCGCCCCATCCCGGCTTTTACCCCCTCGGTCAAATGAGCTTGATGAGGAACGGGTTCACCTGCATCACATCGACGGAAATCACGCCAACTGGAAGAAAAATAATCTTGAAGCAATTCACGAGAGTTGCCACGATTACAAACACATGAGCAAAAGCGCAAGCTGAGAACATCGGGAGCCGTGTACACGGAAACGGGTACGCACGGATCTAAATGAGAGGTGCGGGGAATAATATCCCCCATCGACTCAACCTACCATCAGAAATATCTTCTGATTCTAAAACTGGTTAGCTTGAGGGGTCAAACCCACCATTCGCTAGCAGTATCCTTTAAGAAGTCGTGGATCTAACTTTTCACGAATGATTTAGGATTACTATCTTTAGCCAAGCTCCCAAATGACTTCATAGCCACTAAAATATGTGATAATGATTACAAGAGTTGGGAAAATCTGCCGTGTTAACTCAAGATGAAAAATTGTTTTTAATTGGTCAAGTAACAGATATAAGCGGAATCTCTATTAGGACGATTCGCTATTATGAGAGTTTAGGTTTACTAAAGTCCTCAAAACGAACAGAGGGAGGCTTCCGCCAGTTTTCAGTGGATGTGCTGACTCGTCTAGCGTTCATTAAAAGAGCGCAAAATCTTGGTCTTAGCTTAGAAGAGATTGGAAATATTCTTAAGGTTTATGACCAAGGACAGACTCCCTGTGGTGAAATTAAAGAAAAGCTTGAAGATAAGCTCTTGCAAATTGATCACCAAATCGATCAGTTGTTAACTTTACGCTCTGAAATAAAAGGATTACTTTCAGGTTGGAAGGATCTCAACAACCACCATGAAGATACAATTTGTCCTATTATTCAAAATACCTCTGAGTCCTGAGTGTTGAAAGGTAAAAATAGAATGGTATCAGGACTCAGGACTTTTATAGAGGAGAAACCACCATAACTCTAGTCCAATCAAAGCTAAACCAGCGATCGCAACACCAACTTTCAAACCCAAAGGTTGCTCTATGTGGTTAAATTGAATGTTTTGCTCTGACGAGTGGGCTGACATTTCTGCTACTGTTACACCTGATGTTGCAGTGAGAAGCACTAAAGCTATAAGGCTTCCCCAAAGCATTTTTTTACTGAACATTTCCTGAATTACCCTGCGATTATGAGATAGTTTTTGGTTGAAAGTTACGCAATCTGAGGGCATTGCTAACAACAGATAGCGACGAAAGAGCCATCGCAGCCCCGGCGATAATTGGATTGAGTAACCAGCCAAAGATAGGGAAGAGAATTCCAGCCGCAATGGGAATACCAATAACGTTGTAAATAAAGGCAAAGAAGAGATTTTGCTTAATATTGTTGATGGTGGCACGGCTGAGTTGAATAGCAGTCACAATTCCTTGCAAATCTCCAGAAATTAGGGTGATATCGCTAGCTGCGATCGCAACATCTGTTCCCGTACCAATAGCAATTCCCACATCAGCCTGTGCTAAGGCTGGGGCATCATTTATACCATCGCCTACCATTGCGACAATTTTAGATTTGGAATTGGGAAGTCTCTCTATTTTCCCTTGCAAAGATTGGATAATTGCGGCCTTTTGATCTGGACGCACTTCGGCAAATACTCGCTGGATACCAACTTCCGCCGCGATCGCATCAGCAGTTTTACGATTATCTCCGGTGAGCATTACTACTTCTAAACCTAGCTTCTGTAATGCCTTTACCACTGCTGTTGATGAAGGTTTCAAGGCATCAGCAATACCCATGATTCCTTGCAGTTCGCCATCTACAGCAATCAAAATAACTGTTTTACCAGCCGCTTCCCAGGCATCTTTATACTGCTGGAGAGCTATGGTGTTAATTCCAAGTTCTGTTAACCAGCGTTGTGTACCAATTTGCACAAGCTGGTTTGAAACAACTGCTTGGACACCACTACCTGCATTAGCCTGAAAATTATTTACCTCTATTAAACTCACCTCTTGAGACTGGGCATATTTCACCACCGCTTCAGCTAAAGGATGCTCAGAATTCCGTTCTACTGTTGCTGCTAACTGTAAAAGCTTGATTTCATTACCATTAGCTGTACCGTAGACAGTCACAAAATCTGTAACCGTGGGTTTACCCTGAGTCAAAGTGCCGGTTTTATCTAGAACGATGGTTTGAATTTTGTGTGCTAGTTCTAAGCTGTCAGCACCTTTAATTAAGATGCCATTTTCTGCACCTTTGCCCGTCCCCACCATTACAGACGTAGGTGTAGCTAAACCCAAAGCACAAGGACAAGCGATAATTAGTACACCTACCGTTGTCATTGTTGCTAAGGTGAGGTTGCCAGTGAAATTAAACCAAATGATGAAAGTGGCGATCGCAACAGCAATCACAGCTGGTACAAACCATCCTGTCACTTGATCTGCCAAGCGTTGAATAGGTGCTTTAGAACCTTGTGCCTGTTGCACTAATTTGACGATTTGAGCCAAAAAAGTATCATTTCCGACTCGTGTCACCCGAAACTGAAACGCACCCGCACCGTTAATCGTCGCCCCAATCACCTCATCTCCTGGCTGCTTTTTGACTGGCAAACTTTCACCAGTCACCATCGCTTCATCTACTGTAGAAGCGCCTGTAATCACCTCGCCATCTACCGGAATTTTCTCACCAGGACGCACCAAAATTACATCGTTGATTCTGACTTCGGCGATGGGAACATCAATTTCCACACCATCACGGATGACTCTGGCATCTCTAGCTTGCAATCCGATTAGTTTACGGATGGCTTCAGAAGTTTGTCCCCTAGCGCGATTTTCTAAGAACCGCCCCAACAAAATTAAGGTAATGACGATCGCGGCGACTTCATAATAAATATGAGGTATCAAGCCCTGAGCAATAAAAAATTTCGGGAAAACAGTCACAAACAAAGAATATATATACGCTGCACTAGTACCCAAAGCAATCAGCGTGTCCATCGTCGCCGTATGGCGCTTGAGGGATTTCCAGCCATTGCGGTAAAAAGATCCACCACACCAAAATACGACGGGTGTTGTCAGCACTAACTGTAGCCAAGGATTTTCCAAGAAGCTGGGAATTAAGGGGAAGTTTAGCCCAGTCATCATGGGCAACGACCCCAATAATAGGAAAATGCTAATTACACTTCCCACAACTACCTTGAGGAAAAGTTCGCGTTGTAATGCTTGCCTACTCGCTTTCTCTGCATCATCTTCTTCAGAGAGCAATTCTTCCTGGAGTGAAGAGGAAGAGTATCCCGCAGATGCGATCGCACTTTGGATTTTCTCTAAATTGGCTAGAGAGCGATCGTATCTAATAGCGGCTTGTTCTGCTCCAAAGTTAACGTTGCAGTCAATCACCCCAGGAACAGAGCGAATTGCCTTTTCGATATTGTTGGCGCAACCAGCGCAACTCATGCCTCGAAGTTTGAGTGTGAGAGTATCCATAACTAGATGAACCCCTGTAATTGATGTGGGAGGATCTGCAAGTAATTCGTAATTAAATTATTTGGGCATTTAAACCCCAACAGGTAAATACCGCCAATAAAGACAAATACCCGCGAGTGCTTCGCCAGCAATTACGAATTACGAATTACGTTCGCGTAGCGTGCCGGAGGCTCTATTACGAATTAGTTAGCAACTGGATAGCCAGCAGCAGCCAACGCTTCCTTGATTACTGTTTCTGATGCTTGAGTTTCTACACTGACAAGCTTGGTTGTTGGATCAGCCTGAACGTTGGCATTGGCATCGACTGCCTGAAGTGCTTTGGTGATGGTGTTGGCACAAACAGAACAAGACATATTGGGAACTGTGAGTTGGAGAGTCATAGATTTACGGGATAAAAATAAACAACCTAGCCAAACCAAGCTGGATGACTAAGGAACAACAATCAACAGTCAGAAATAACTGGAAAGAGAGTCGCCTTGAATTCATACTAGACTCTCTAGCCGGCTGGAGAGTCTAGAGAATTTTAAAAGTTTTTTGCTAAACTTCAATTTTCTTTACAGATGTAGTATATAAATCCATAAAAATACAAAATACTACAATTGCCCTAACGATTTATTCAACCTAAATCAGAAAAACCTATCCAAGAAAATTAGGACTTACGCAACTGGCATATTATTTTCAGTTCGTAGTGAGGACTAAAGTCCTCTCTTCTCTACGAGAGGCAACTCTATCAGAGACGCTAAGGCGAACGCCAACGAGACGCTACGCGAACAAAATAAGGGCCAAAGCCCTTACTACAAACTACAAATCCGATTTTTTGTGACACTTGCGTAAGTCCTAAAAATCTATGAGATAATTAATTTAAATAAGGTATTAATTCAAAATATCTAATGCAAGAAGGCAAAAAGCAGAAGGTAAGAAAGCTAATTGTATAAGCTTTCTTACCTTTTTAAACTGGATGTTATTTCTCCCACATTGCAGCAGATTGGGTACAGCATTAACTGCTTATGCTTAATATTGAATGGATTGCATTACGCTACGCCATAATCTGTATACTGACGTTTGTAAGGGGCTTGTAAACCCAAGACAATATCCTCTCGTGGTACTCCCATCATCACTAATTCCTCTGCTGGATTGCGATCCGTTAAATTCTGTTGCAGCCAGATTTTGCCATCTTTAATATCAAAATGTATCACGCATCGATAAATACGATTAAATCCTTGCCATCCTACATTCATCCATTGATAATGATTGCGTTCTGTGTCTAAAATGAGTTGGACTTCGACATCGTTATCCGAGACATCATCAGTGGCATAGTTTGTCAACAGTGTTTTAACATACTCTTGATATTTTGCTAGTTTATCCACTGTACAATCACCTCATTTTTCGGCTCGTAAATAATTAATAGTACCTGATACTGTTTTATCGCAGTTTTAGTAAACTCAAGTTGAAAAAATGTTTTGTACGTATCCAATGGAACCGCTAAGTATAATACTCGCTCTGGTTCATATCCTGCCAATGCTAGACGGTAACTAAGGAACTGTCCCAAAGCGGAGTAAAAATCTGTAATTGCAGAGGGGTTTAAAAAGCTTTTGATTTCAATTGCTATTTTTTCATTTCCTTTTTCTGCGGCAATTATTTTATTTGCGCCTAAATCAATTTGGAAGTTGACCGTTTTTTTAATTAAAAATTAGTGAAGAAGAATAATTTTTAATTAATTTTGGGTACTGAGCTACCACTAAATCTGCATATTTAGTGGCCTACAATCAGTGGTGGGTTCAAGCCCCAAAAGAATTGCAATTTTTAATTTTACATTTTTAATTTTTAATTGGAGCGAAGCGACTTGACTTCCCCAAATTTAAACTTTAATGGATCGCTCGTAATTATCCATTGTTCTTTTTGCAAAGCTTTTTTAACTGATTCATGAAAAATATCTTTTGCAGACACAGTTATAAAAAATATTTATAGATTGCGATTCCACTAATATCATATCTGCCAGATCCTCTGAGTAGCATAGCCCGCCGCGTACAAACTGATTCAGTCTGTGATTGAGCTACAGGTTGAGGTAGAAATGGTGGACGTTGTGGCGCAATTGAGTCCTGTGTTGACCTTTAAGGCGTAGCCCCTAAATAAAAAGCCCCTGGTGTTGACCAGGGGTTATCCATCTTTATTCCCTGATATTAGAATCGCATCAGTGAAGCTATGGCAAATCCGTACTAATGCAATTACTGCATAAGTTTAATGAAATTTTTGCAATCGGCTAGTTAGATAGAGAAAAAAGGTTGTCTCTATTCTTCCAGTAAGCTTCTTAGCATCCAAGCTGTCTTTTCGTGTACTTGCATCCGTTGAGTTAATAAATCGGCAGTAGGTTCGTCGTTAACTTCCTCTATCACGGGGAAAATAGAGCGTGCAGTTCTGACTACGGCTTCTTGTCCTTCCACTAATAAGCTGATCATTTCTACAGCTTTAGGAACTCCTGGAGTTTCTGCAATTGAACTCAGTTTGGCATATTCACTGTAGGTTCCTGGTGCGGGATAGCCAAGCGCTCTAATTCTCTCTGCGATTAAGTCAACGGCTAAGGCTAATTCTGTATACTGGGTTTCAAACATCAAATGTAAGGTTTGGAACATCGGCCCCGTGACATTCCAGTGGAAATTATGAGTTTTCAGATACAGTGTATAAGTGTCAGCCAACAGGCGAGATAAACCCTCGGCAATTTTAGCCCGACTCGCCTCGTCAATGCCGATATTTACATTTTTGACTGTTACTTTCGATGACATAATTTTCTCCTAATTAAGTTATATGTAATTGGGGGTTGGGAATTGGCAAGAAAATTAAGTTCCCATTCCCCATTACCCATTACCCATTCCCCATGCCCATTATCTATGCCAAGTGCATCTTTAAAACGCTGCGGGGTGCTTTACGGACTCTGGCTAAAACGGTTTCTTTGCCTAAACGCTGGCAAGCCTCATACCGATGACAGCCAGAAAAGCCATAATATTGTCCATCTACTTCTAGGACATCAATAGGTTCTTGTTGCCCAATCTCCGCAATCGATTCCATTAAGGCTTGCACTTTATTTGGATCGTTTGCACGGGGCAATGGCCGTTTTATCTGATTTAATGGAATTTCTTGGACTCTAACCATAAAGAGTTTATCCAACTAGTTCTGTTTTGTGTCTCTAAATAAATCATAGTCATTATGACTTCGTTTTGCAACTGGTATTTAGGGCAAAACTGGTAATGGTATCATTGGAGCGCTCATGCGACAAAAAGACCGTGCTGCAAAGCAATTGGAAAATCAGATCCAACGCCGCATTAGGGGGCAGAAAACGCTCTCTACGAGACGCTGCGCGAGCGATTACTCACTATCGCTCCTCTACAAAACGCTGTGCGAATGCTATCAGGTAGCCATGAAATTTTCTTTTTGGCGTTTTTCCCACACTACACTGGCAACATTTTGTCTCTTGGGACTAACTGCTGCATCAGGCCCTGAGAGTAACATCCGGGATATGGAACTGAAAATTGGGATTGTGCAGCGATTTGGCTCACAACCAACAGCTAAATTGCAACTGGAACCCACAAAAGGCGATCGCTTAAAGCTAAAATTTAAAGCGGGCAACAAGCAGCAAACTCTGGTGACAAATAACCCTGTAAAGCTGGAAACAGTCATGCAGGCTTTACCCCAGCCAGATGTTGAAGAAATGGTAGTCTTAGGCATATATCGCACTTTTGAAACTGCGGAAGACAGTGCTAATAAATGGCGTTCTCAGGGAATAGAAGTGGAAATTGCCCAGCCAGAACGCTGGCAAGTTTGGGCTAAACGAGATGTTTATAGCACTCCTTTACTGCGCCGCTTGCTATTGCAAAACATCCAAGCTTCCACGAAAGAGAAAGTATATCTTGATACAAAAGTTTTAAAACAAGTGCCGCGAGTTAGTTGGGTGGTGGATGGTAAACGCTATAGCCCAGATGATTTGGAAATCAGCACTGATAAAAACTTGATTCGGGTGAATAAAAGCGAAAAACCAGAAAATGCTCGTCTTTATGCTGGGCAATTGAATTTGCAGCCAAATGCTTATGGCACATACACTTTAGTTAACCAAGTACCCTTAGAAACTTATTTACGTGGGGTTGTGCCTTACGAAATAGGTATAAATGCACCAACGGCGGCGCTAGAAGCCCAAGCAATTCTCGCTCGGACTTATGCTTTAAGAAATTTACGCAGGTTTGCCGCAGATAACTATCAGTTGTGTGCTGATACTCACTGCCAAGTTTATTATGGGCTAAATGGAGCGGCTGCCAAAACAGACCAAGCGATCGCTTCCACCAGGGGTAAAGTAGTAACTTATAAAAACGAACTAGTAGATGCCCTGTATTCTTCCACCACAGGCGGCGTTACTGCTTCCTTCAGCGATGTCTGGAATGGCGACGATCGTCCCTATTTGCGCCCTGTACTAGATGCTGCGACTAACTTTTGGGACTTGTCTAAGCAGAGTTTGACAGATGAAAAGAACTT
Organism: Nostoc sp. UHCC 0252; assembly: GCF_034931145.1. Taxonomy (NCBI): domain Bacteria; kingdom Bacillati; phylum Cyanobacteriota; class Cyanophyceae; order Nostocales; family Nostocaceae; genus Nostoc; species Nostoc sp. UHCC 0252. Next base: position 233,568 of record NZ_JAYGHE010000002.1, read on the forward strand.
CCAAAAATTTATTAATATCCAACAAGGATTTAATGAGAGTAAGTGGGATGCGTTTCGTTGGCAAAAAGAAACCCCTTTAGAGGATATTATCAAGGACTTGCAGAAATTTTTGCAGGTGAAAAAAAGTCCTCATGCCAACTTTAAGACAATTCAGGCGATGGCAGTGGTAAAGCGAAGCGAGAGTGGACGCATCCTGGAACTCGCCGTCAAAACTGATAAAAGTACCTTTATTCTCCATAAAGACGAAGTTCGCAGTGCCTTTGCTGCTCCTATAAGTACGCTTTTTTACCTAGAACCTCTGAATAAAGGCAAAGCAGAACTGTGGGGATATGCTTTTATTGGTGGTGGATTAGGACATGGAGTTGGCTTGAGTCAAACTGGCGCTCAAAATCTAGCAAAACTAGGTTGGTCAAGTCCCAAAATTCTCCAATTTTACTATCCTGGTACTCAGATTCAAATTATCAACAAAGAGATTAAATTTTAGGCTGCTCGCCATTGCTAAGTTGCATCTATCTTTAGCACTGCAACAAATTAAGCAAGTTAAAGGGTTAAAATTCTCTGACCTTAACCAACTTTGGGGGTTTAAATCCCCGTCATAAAACGTAATTGCGAATTGCGAATTGTTTTAACTTATCCCCCACATCCTTGTAGGATGTGGGGGATCATTTTTGAGGTATTAAGATAAATAAGGTGTGACCAATTGGCTTAGTTGGCGTGAGGATATCTTGAGCATGGGAACAAAGTATAAAAAAATGCTCATATCTTTGTTTAAGTATTGATAAACGGGTCTTAAACATATATTGAGCATTTTGACAATTATCAACACTGAAAATATTCAATTTAGGTATTTATATGTTTCTAGTAACTGGAGCAACGGGAGGAATTGGTCGTAGAGTTGTGCGACTTCTACGGCAACGAGAACAGTCCGTGCGGGCATTTGTCCGCCTGACTTCGCGCTACAGCGAGTTAGAACACCGGGGTGCAGAAATCTTTATCGGTGATTTGCTGCGAGAAAAAGATATTGAAAAAGCTAGTCGGGGTGTGAAGTACATTATCAGCGCTCACGGCTCTGATAGCGATGCTCTATCCTTAGATTACAGCGCCAATATTGAACTGATTGACCAAGCAAAAGCCAATGGCGTAGAGCATTTTGTCTTTATTTCCGTATTAGGAGCCGATCGCGGATATGAAGATGCTCCTGTGTTTAAAGCTAAACGAGCAGTAGAGAGATATTTGTCAGCTAGTGGCTTAAATTACACAATTTTACGCCCATCTGGATTAGCATCTAACTTGCTGCCACTGGTAGAACGATTTCGGGAAACGGGATTATATCTGCTAGTTGGCGATCGCAAAAACCGTACTTCAATTGTCAGTACCGATGATTTAGCCAAAATGGTGGTTGATTCTGTAACAGTTACAGGCGCTCGTAACCAGATTTTACCAGTGGGAGGCCCGGAGATTTTATTACGAGAAGATATTCCCCGGATTTTTGGTCGGATTTTCGCCAAAGAGCCAGTAATAATTAACTCACCACTATTTTTTGTTGATGGGTTACAAGGTGCATTGGGTTTATTTAATCCCCAAATCCAAAAAGCTTTAGGAACTTATCGCACATTGCTAGCAAATGAATTTTTCTGTACAAAAGATGAAATTGCCAATTTGGAAGCGATTTTTAACTTTAAATTGGAGACATTAGAAAACTTTTTGCGGCGCTATCTAGCAGTTTGAATAGTCATTAGTCATTGGTCATTAGTAAATAGCCAAGGACAAATGACAAATGACAAATGACAAATAACAAAGGACAAAAATATATGGTAAATGCTGCTCAAGCACGTCAGACAAAAGAACGATTCGCCCAACCAGAGGAACAACTTACTTATGAATTGGGGAAAGCGGTACAGGAATTGCCACCCCTGTATACGAGATTATTAGCGGGAACAATCAGCTTTATCGTATTCGGAGCGATCGCTTGGGCGTATTTTTCGCAAATAGATGAAGTAGCAACAGCGCCAGGGGAATTAATTGCTTCCACCCAGGTAAGACCGGTGACATCTTTAGGTGGAGGGTCAATTGTCGCTGTTAAAGTACAAGAAGGCGATCGCGTTACCAAAGGTCAAATTCTGATTCAAAAAGACCCAGACTTGCAAAAAAGCGATGTTCTCCGCCTAGCCAAATCTACTAGATTAATTCAAGACGATTTGCAACGTTTGGATGCAGAACGTGTTGGAGGCAAAACTACTGGGACGAAACTACAAGATGAACTTTTAACCTCACGCCTCCAAGACTACCAAGCGCGTCAAGCAGGGGCGGAAGCAGAAGCAAATCGCCAAATTGCACTTATCGATCAAGCCAAAGTTCGCTTGACTAGATTGCAAGACAACTTAGTTAATGCTAAAAGCAGCTTTACTAATGCTCAAACAAACCTTGCCAACGCAGATAGCATCCGAATCAAAATTGAAAGTAATTTGGCTCTCGCTGAAGAAAGGGAAAAAAGCTTACGTACCCTAATTACTCCTGGTGCTGTACCTCGTGTTGATTACTTGGATGCTCAAGAAAAATTAACTCGCGCACAGACAGAAATTACCAGAGCGCAAGATGAAGTGACTAACGCGCAAAATAGAATCACACAGTCTAAAGATAAAGTCACATCATTAGAAAGAGATATTGCTGCTCAAGTCCAAGAAATTCGCCAAGCAGAACAAGCTTATAATGCTGCACGCAGTCAGGCCCAGCGTGTAGCATCAGAACGCCAAAGTGAAATTTTGACGCAGTTTAACAAACGTAAAGAAGAACTAACAACTGTTCAAGGTCAATTAGAACAGGCGAGGAAGCAGCAAGCTTTAGAAACGATTGAGGCTCCAGTTGCTGGTACGATTTACAGAGTCAAAGCCACCAAGGGGCCAGTCCAATCTGGTGAAGAATTGGTATCAATTTTGCCAGAAGGGGAAGAAATGCTTCTAGAGGTGAAAGTTCTCAACCGCGATATCGGATTTATTCGTCAAGGAATGAAGGCCAAGGTGAAAATGGCGACTTTCCCCTTCCAGGAATTTGGTATTGTGGATGGCGAAGTCATGCAAGTCAGTCCGAATGCAATTGTTGATAAAGAATTGGGCTTAGTTTTTCCTACAAGAATTAAGCTAAATAAACATTCAGTTAATGTGCGTGGTCAAGAGGTAGAATTCACACCAGGAATGTCTGCTACAGGTGAAATTGTCACTCGTAAAAAGTCAATTTTGACATTCATTACCGAGCCTGTGACACGGCGATTCAACGAGGCATTTTCAGTAAGATAGGTTTGTCTAAAGGGTTTAGCATTGCTATAGCGTTTCCTAGTCTGGTGAGGTACAAATCTCTGCGTACCTCTGCGCTTTACTTTGTCTTGAAAAGTTGTTCATGGGGGAAACCCCCAAGACCACACTTTTCGCTGCGTCCCTTTGCGTTTCAAAATATTCTCTTTACCTCACTTAACTGGGAAAAGAAAATTCAAAATAAATTAATGAAAACTAGACAATTTTTTAGTGGTTAGGAGGGCAGCAAATCCTAGCAAGATTTTGCTGCCCTTTGAATTTACTGAAACTCTCCTATGTGATGAAGATTTTAGTTCATTTCTTCCTGATTCAGGCTCGTCAATGATTGAAATGCGTTTGCTCCAAGAGAAGTTTGTCAAACTCACATTAAATCACTATAATTTTCAACCAAGACCTAAATATTTTCTAATCTGTTCTAATTGTTTTAATTGTTTTTGCATTTGCTCTATTAGTTTGTCAAAATCAATATTATTCTCATTACTTCCGATATTGATTCCATTGAATATCTTATTATAGTCTAGAGTCGAAGACCATAATTTTAGATTAACTGATGTATCATTACCTTCGGATGATGTTAGATATTTTGTTGTTTCTGTAATTGCTTGATCAATTACAGAAGCAACATCGGAATTATTCAAACTAGAAATAGTCTCTGGTGTCAAATATTTTGCGCTTTCTGTAATTGCCTTACCAATGACAGAAGCGACATCGGCATTATTCAAAGTAGAAGTAGTCTCTGGTGTCAAATATTTTGCGTTTTCTGTAATTGCCCGATTTATTGTAGAATCAAAATCGAAATTATTGAAACTAGAGATACCTTGTGCTGTAAAATATTCTCCTGTTTTTGTAATGGTCTGACTCGACAGAGAACTGACATTAGAAATATTCAAATTAGAGTTTGTACTTTGTGTACTATTTCCTGCTGTTTCTGTGACAATCTCACGGACTTGGCTATCAGTCAGACTGGAGTTAGCACTCAGCATTAGGGCAACTATCCCAGCAACGTGGGGAGTAGCCATAGAAGTGCCGCTATAAGAAGCATATTCATTATTTGGAACTGATGAATAGACTTTGACTCCTGGAGCGGTGACATAAGAGATTTCATTCGTTCCAGAGCGGTTAGAGAAGTCGGCCATATTATTATTGCTATCTACTGCTCCAACAGCAATTCCCGACTTGGATGCATAGCGAGCGGGATAGTCTGGTGATGATTCACCATCATTACCTGCTGCCATGACTACAATTACTCCTTTGCTGCTGGCGTAGTTAATGGCTGACTCTAGAGTTCTATTGGCAGATCCGCCTCCTAAACTGAGGTTAATCACATTCGCTCCATTATCCACTGCATAGCGAATACCTTTAGATATGGAACTATAAGAACCAGAGCCAGAGTCATTCAAAACTTTCACTGCCATAATCTTGGAATCATAAGCAATACCAGTGACACCGGAATTATTATTTTCTCCTGCGATCGTGCCGGAAACATGAGTACCATGACCATTTTTATCTAGGGTATTGTTATTTTTCTCTGAAAAGTTCCACCCGTAATTATCATCAATATAGCCATTGCCATCATCATCTATGCCGTTACCTGCAATTTCTTTGGTATTCGTCCAGATATTATTTTTTAAATCTTCGTGGTTGTAGTCAACTCCGGTATCTACAACAGCAACAACAACACCTTTACCTGTGTATCCCTGTGCCCAGACTTCTGGTGCTTTAACAAGGTCTGCTCCCCAATTATTGCCGCCAAGATCGGCAACATCAGCAAAGGTATTCTGATTAGTAGCTTTAGCCACTGCTGCTGCTCCATTAATCAAGCCATAGCCATTAGTGGAATTATAACTTTGTGTACTGAAAGTATTAGTAGTATTGCTGCTATTTTCCGAGTCACTATTCTTTAGCAACTGCACATCCAAATCGTCTGGGTTGTAGCTACTACGTGTGCTTAAGTTAAGGCTGGAATCATTCTTAGTATTAAATGTATCCAGTGAAGAAGTTGAAGTAAGATTTAAACTTTTATTATTAGAAAATGAATTGTTATTAGTACTATCATTGAGCATAAGTATTTTCTCAAAATCAACAATGTTTTTTAACAGCTTAAATTGTAAAAACTTTTTTCAAGCAAAAGTTTTTATATGTAAATAAGCTGTATTGTTAATAATTACTATGAAATTTCAGAATAAAATGCTAATTATATTACCAAAAAAAATAGGATGATAATTATGCTTTTGGTGAGAATTTATACCGATTTTTTTATTAAATTAGGTAGCATCTGAATAATTAAAAAACCGCAGAGACGCTGAGGGCACAGAGGAATAATGTCATGTCCGGTTAAATAATTGTCATTGCGTACCGCCCTTGGCGTTCCCGCAGGGCACGAAGTGAAGCAATCCCAAGCCTTTGCGATTGCTATCTCTACGAGACGCTACGCGAACATTCCACTTCGTTGCACTCGCAATGACGTATCATATCATGTTCGAATTAATACTTATGTCATTGCAAGCGTTGCGCGGCAATCCCAAACCTTTGCGATTGCTATCTCTACGAGACGCTACGCGAACATTCCACTTCGTTGCATTCGCAATGACATATTATAAGTAATTTGCCGGACATAATATGATTCTGATAGAAACGGATTTTATATCAGATATTTAGAATAAAATTAATTATAAAATAAGCGACAGAATGAGCAGCAAGTGCCACTCATTCTGCCTCTTACAGGAATTTTATTTTACGTCTGAAAAACGGCAATAATCTTATTAAATGTTTGCTTGCTGCCGTTGATATAGTGACCAATACAAACCTTTTTGTTGCAACAACTGCGAGTGAGTACCACGTTCAGCAATTACACCTTGCTCTAAAACTAAAATCAAATCTGCACGTTTAAGAGGAGCAAAGCGGTGAGCAATGAGAAACACGGTACGGTTAGCGGAAACTTTTTGCAGGTTTTGTAGTACTTGTTGTTCAGTTTCACTATCCAAAGCACTGGTAGCTTCATCCAAAACTAGAATCGGCGCTTGGGAAAGAAATAATCTTGCTAGGGCAATACGTTGTCTCTGTCCACCAGATAAAGCTGTACCGCGTTCACCGACATTGGTTTCATAACCGTAGGGTAATTGACTGATGAAGTCGTGGGCTACTGCTAGTCTTGCCGCCTCTACCACTTGTTCTGCGGTAATGTCGGGACTACCGAGAGTGATATTTTCCAAAATAGAGCCGTTGAATAAAAAGTCTTCTTGGAGAACTACACTAACTTGTTGTCGCAGTGAGGCTAAATCGGCACTTTTAATATCAAAACCATCAATGAGGATGCGTCCTGATTCAATTTGATAGAGGCGTTGCAATAGCTTAGATAGGGTACTTTTCCCAGAACCACTACGTCCGACAATGCCGACAAATTGCCCTGGCTCGGCATTAAAAGATATTCCCCGCAGAATTGCTTCAAAGTTCGGCCGGTAGCGGAAAAATACTTGCTCGAAGGTAATTTGTCCTTTCAGGGGTGGTAAAACTAGACCAGTTCCTAGTTCAGCTTCTGGGGAGACGTTAAGAATATCACCAATGCGATCTACAGAAAGTAGTACTTGTTGGAGGTTTTGCCATAACTGTACTAAGCGCAAAAGTGGGCCTGTGACTCTACCAGAAAGCATTTGAAAGGCAACTAGCTGTCCAATTGTCAGCTTTTGTTCGATGACTAATTTGGCTCCAAACCAGAGAATCAGCATGGTGGAAAAATTGGTGAGGAAGTCACCGATATTGCTGCTGATATTGGAGGTGGTAGAGGCTTTAAAACCTGTACGGATGAAGCGGGCAAATAAGCCTTCCCAGCGATCGCGGGCGACTGGTTCGGCTGCATGGGCTTTAACTGAATGAATCCCGGTGATTGTCTCTACTAGAAACGATTGACTATCAGCACTCCGGTTAAAGGTTTCGTTGAGCCAGTTACGCAGAATTGGTGTTGCAACTATCGTCAAAGTCGCAAACAGTGGCAGTACTGCTAAGGCGACAAAGGTAAGCGGGATATTATAGTAAAACATCAATGCTAGATACACCACAGCAAAGATGCTATCTAAAATCACAGTTAATGCTGTACCTGTGAGAAACTGACGAATTTGTTCGAGTTCCTGGACTCGTGCGACTGTATCGCCAACGCGCCGCGACTCAAAATAAGCCAAAGGCAAACGCATCAGATGGCGAAATAGCTGTGCTGATAAACTTAAATCCAGACGACGGGCTGTATGGGTAAAGATGAATAGGCGCAGGATACCAAGTATGGACTCAAATATGGCTACACAAAGAAGTGCGATCGCCATCACATCAAGAGTCGGCAAACTCCCCTGCACCATCACTTTATCAATGACGACTTGGGTAATTAGTGGTGTTGTTAACCCCAAAAGCTGCAAGGTAAAAGATGCTAATAATACTTCTGTTAGCAATCCCTTATATTTCCAAACTGCTGGGGTGAACCAACTGAGGTTAAATGTTTCCTGTTTAGATATGAGTTCTACTTGCCACAATCGTCCATCCCACGATGCCTCAACTATGGACTGCGGTACACTTTCACAAATGCGATCGGGGTTTAGAGGATTAGCGATAATTAAGCGATCGCCTTTAACTCCATAAGCTACCACCCAGGATGGACTCTGGGGTGAGTCAGAATTCCACAACAGTAAAGCTGGAAATGACAACTGTCGCAACTCTCCCCAACTAACCTGTAACCGCCGCAACACTAACCCTAACTTTTCTCCTGCTTCTACAACTTGTTTTGGGTGTTGTCCTCTGAGTTGACGCTGCACCCATTCCAGTTGCACAGAGTTTTCTAACTGCTGCGCTACCATTGTTAAACAAGCAGCAGCAGTGTTCCAGCTTGCAACAAACGGATAATTTGAGACGATTGAATTTGCGGCTGGGAGTTGTCTTTGAGGTTGAATACTGTGGGGGCTGGAAGTCCCGTTTGAGACTGATGTTACTGAAGGAGTGGAAGAGAAGGAAAAAGTCTCTCTCTCGGACTCCATATTCACTGGCAATACTTGCCAAAATTCTTGAATTTGTGGGTTAGAAAATTCTGTCCACAGGGCTGTATCCCAATACACTACTACTACTTCTTTGCTAGCAGCTACAGCTTTAAAATCCGCAGACAGCTTTTGTAAATCACCAAACCAATCCCCCATATCTAGGGCTGCTAGAGGTTTGCCAACTCCTTCTTCTCGTAAGCGAACTTTTCCAGCCACAATTAAAAATTGGTAACGGCCAACATCGTTTGACCAAATTTTCTCTCCCAAACGATATTGACGAGTTTGACACTCATTTTCTAATTGGGATTGTTGTTCGGGAGTCAACCAACATAATGGTGGCTGACTCCAAGGCAAAGAAGCTAGCACTTTTAATCGTAAAGATTCATTATCCAGAATTTTTAACTCACTTGTAACTTGACTGTCAGCTTTTGAATTTTCTCTGCTAGCCATTTCTCAAATAACTCATTTTGTAGTGCTTGCTTGAGTTGAGTATCTTCTAAAGACGCTGGCAGAAATTGTTCTACTCGAAACAAACCATAAGGTCCTTCTCCTTGGGGAGAGTCTTTGCCAACGATTTCTATTGGGCCTATTAATTGTCCAGGACTTGCCACATCAATAGTTGCCCGTAATATATCCGGCATACTTCCTCGGCTGACTATCCCCATCATGCCGTTTACAATTCGGTCATCCGAAAGGGAATACTCTTTAGCTAGTTGCTCAAAACTACCTCCTTCTTCAATTTGGGTGTGTAGTTCGTCTGCCAACTCTCGATTATCAACAACGATCCGAGAAAGTACTACCCGATCCAAAAAGATTTTGCGTTCAATAAAATATTCTGAGACTTTTTCTTGGGTCACTACAGCTTTCAGCTTTTCTAACTTGTAACCAAAAGTAACCGATGTGTGAAATGTAGCGTAATCTGTGTTATTGGTCTTTAACCATTCTTGAAAACTTTGGGGATCGGTGAGTTGATTTTTTAGTCTAAAGTCAATAATGGCCTGTTCGGTTATTGCTGTACCAATTTCAATATCGTCTCGTGTTCGGATTTCTTCCTCAATTACGTGCTGACGGAGAATATCCCCAATGAACTGCCCCAATTTCCCCGAGGCTTGCAGGTACTTTACAGCTTTCTCAATAGAAATTATTTGGTCATTAATTGTCAAAAATGATAAAGATTCCATGAATTAATTATGTGAAAATGGTTAAACACTTAATAGGAATTTTAAATTAAATCATATAGAGATCATCTGGTTGCTGATGAATAAAAATCATAAAGATTCCATGAACTAATTACATCTAAATGGTCAAAAAATTATATAGCTACTAAATACAATAATTTCCCATGATTATGTTTACAGTCTAGCGGGGGCAAAACAGGATTGAAAATATCATCGTTAGTGCAGTAGTAAAGCAGATTGCCTCTTTTCTACTATTGCCTCTTATAAGTACTGTTAGCAGCCGTGGATTAGCCAGTGCTGAGTGGAGAATCTTACTTCTCTACTCAGTTCTCGGACTGTTTTGCCCAATTCCCAATTCAAATGATATTTACCCATGCCCAGGAAAGTAGCACAGCTGCGATCGCACCGATTAGCGTATTAAAAATATTTACTACTTCATTGGTCAGCCAAGTATACTTAGATTGCAGTGTTGCCCCGATTACACTTTCTAAGTTAGTGGCAATAAATGCTGCCAGTACACACCAAGCGACTCCTAATAGATCAATTAAACCAACTCCCCAACCAACAAATGCGATCGCCACAGAAGCCACAATCCCAGCTAAAGTCCCCTCCAAGCTTACCGCTCCTTCTGTACCGCGAGGCACTGGCTTGAGTGTGGTAATTAGAAAGGTGCTTTTGCCATAAGCTTTACCAACTTCACTGGCAGTAGTATCAGCTAGTTTGGTACTGAAACTCGCTACATAGCCTAGCAATAATAAGGACTGGAGATTGGGGACTAGGGATTGGGAATTAGGTACAAGAAATCCCGAATTTATTATTCCTACTCCCAAGGCACACAGCGCCCCTGTCAAAGCGGAACCCCAAACATTCTCCGGCCCCCTCGCCCCAGAACGCTTTTCGGCAATTCCTTCAGCTTCTTTTTCCGCCATACCGATGCGGGTAACGCCAGAACCAACCAGAAAATAGAACATTACTACTGCATATCCTTGCCAGCCTAGAGTTACCCAAATCAAGATGGCCAGAAACCACGCATGGAATGAGCCAGCAGGGGTAAGTAGCTTTTTCGGAGCAATCCAAGCTAAACCCAATAGAATTGTGTTTAATACTACCGCCACCAACCAGGGATTAACAGAACCAATTAAGGAAGACATCAGCAATTAATCATGAGTAATTTTGTCTGAACATCAACAGAATAACGAATTTGTCATGCTTAGTGCTTAATTTCTGAAACCTCTCCAGCTAAAGTAATATGTTTGTATTATTAACTAAACTGCATCTGCATCACCCTTAAAGCTGAGTCTAAAACCACAAACAACCTATTAGA
>NZ_JAYGHE010000003.1:0-44175 GCF_034931145.1 Nostoc sp. UHCC 0252
ATAAATAATTTCATTCTCAAATATTTTCCAAAGCCAACCCCTTCTAGCCTTATCATTATAAGTTGGTGTAGCTGTTAGACCTAGCAGATGTAATTTTGGGAGTAAACCTCGAAGTCCTAAAGCAGAATCTTTTTCACCAATTAATAAGTTTCTGCAACCATAAGCTGGTGAGTGATGAGCTTCATCAACTACTACAAAAAGTCCTGTTTCTTTACAACTATCAATAAATTTTCTGAAACCTATCTCAAATTTGTTACCCATCCTGTCTATAGCATCAGTATGTAAATTATTGATAGCTGTTTGTATTGTCATAATGACAATATCATCAGTTAGTTGTATAGATGAGGCTTTGGCATGAGAAGGATTACTAGAAACGCACCGAATATTTAACGTTTTCTTTGGCTCTGGAATATCCTTAGCAGCTTTAAAAAAGGTATCAGATGCTTGATCCAATAGGTAAAATGAAGGAGCTAACCAAAGAATCTTAATATTTTTAGGGATTACATGGTCAGATAACCATCTTACAGCCGTAAATGTCTTGCCAGCACCTGTAGGAAGTACTAAAATTCCACTACCCGGTTTTTCATTGTCAAATTTAAATGTTTTACTCAGGGCTTCAAATGCCTCAATTTGATGCTGGAAGGGTGTTTTAGAGTAGTGGTTAGCAGATTGATCTCTTAATTGATCAAGATTGATAGATTTGTACATTATGGTGTTTTCCGATTCGTTTTTTACCTGGTGATAACAATTTGGCCACTAGGTTAGTTTGCCCATAATGTCTGCTTCAAACTCTCATGCCTTAAAATTTTTACTACCAAACTTGACTTAAATCTAAACTAGTCTAAGTAATAATGCTTAATTTTATAGCATTTTAGATTACGTCATTCAGTTTTTGTCACCCTGAAACACATAATTACTAATTGCAAGTGAGAATAGAGAGGAGTATTTACAAGAGTTATGAGTACCCAAATCATCATTACCCTACCAGACGATATTTACCAACGTGTAGAACGCTTTGCACGGTTGGCAAATCGTGATGTCGCCAGCATTTTAGTAGATACCATTCAACTTTCAATTCCGCCCGTCAGTGGGGACATTAGCGATCTTGAGCCTGTCTCTGTCCTTTCTGATGAACAAGTCCTGGTGCTGACCGAACTGCAAATGGAACCAGAACAGGATGCCCGGTTAAGCGAACTGCTTGATCGCCAGCAATCAGGTACTCTTAGTGAAGGCGATCGCTCAGAGTTACAAACCCTGATGCAGGTCTATCAAGAAGGACTTTTAAGAAAAGCCACTGCTTTAAGCGAAGCTGTCAAACGTGGGTTGATTGAACCCTTAAGCTAGTGAACCAGATTCCTGAAAAAGTCCGGGCGCAGATACGCATACAAGCGAATCACCAGTGTGGTTATTGCCTTAGTCTCCAAAAGTATGTTTTGGGAATTTTAGAAATTGAACACATCATTCCTAAAGCAGCAGGCGGTACTGACGATGAGGAGAATCTGTGGCTTGCCTGTAGGTTATGCAATGCCTACAAAGGTATTCAGACTCATGCCAAAGATCCAGTAACGAAACGTAAAGTCAAACTTTTCAACCCTCGTCAACAAAAATGGTCACGTCATTTCAGTTGGGCAAACAACGGCACTCAAATTACAGGTTTAACTGTTTGTGGCCGTGCAACTGTATTAGCTCTGCAACTGAATAATCCTTATGCTGTAACCGTTAGGCAAGCTTGGGTGTCTGCTGGCTGGCATCCACCAACTGAAATTTGAGCAAAATTACTGCTCTTTAACTGTTAAACACGATTAAATTCTTGAATTTATTCCTTACCAAACCTGACTTAAATCTAAAACAAACCCAGGTAGCAACGGTTCACCATAAAGTGTCTTAGGATCATCTAATTCCTCAACCGTAGTATTAGGACGATAAATAAAAACTCGGCGTTGTTTTCTATCAATTAACCAACCAAGTTGTGTGCCATTATCAATGTACTCTTGCATCTTGTCTTGCAAAACTTGTAAGCGATCGCTCTCAGAACGCAATTCAATCACAAACTCAGGACAAATCGGTGCAAATTTTTTTCGCAGTTCTGGTGGTATCGCCTCCCAGCGATCGCGTTTTATCCACGCTGCATCTGGCGATCGCACCGCACCATTAGGCATTGATCGTTGGTCATGGCGATCGCAGGTTGCAATTGCAAAACGATTGGTATAATCTCTGTGGCTACAGCTAAGTTGGTGGTCATAATTGCTTTGTGGCTACTTCACCTGCTTTAACTATAATCTTTTCACAATCTACGGTTAAACCAGGGTTAACTCATGAAGATTAGAATTATTGCCAATGTAAAGAGGACAACGCTTAAGTGGACAGCAAGCTTCGAGTTTGAATTAAACGTCAGTAATCTCATTGATTGAACATATCATTGCAGTCAACTTGCTTAATTCACCGCATCTCAATACAGTAAAATCACAAGCAGTTACAAGGTCATAAAAATGACAACTGAAAAAAGGATTGCTGTGGTAACAGGCAGCAATCGAGGGCTAGGATATGCTATTTCCCGTCAATTATCAAAAATTGGCAACCGCGTAATTCTGACGAGTCGTAATGAAACAGATGGTCTTGCTGCTAAAAGGCAGCTTACCAATGAAGGGTTTGATGTTGACTATCACACCCTAGATGTCACTAATAATGGAAGTGTGCAAGAGTTTACAGAGTGGCTGCGTGAAACTTACGGCAAGATAGATATTCTGGTCAATAATGCAGGCGTAAATCCCACAACTAAGCCGGAGGAGTCTAGCTTACTAACTGTGCAACTGGAAACGATGCGATCAACCTTTGAAACTAATGTTCTAGCAGTACTCAGAATTTCTCAAGCATTAATTCCGTTGATGAAGGTGCAAAATTACGGCCGCATTGTCAATATCTCAACGGAAATGGCATCTCTAACATCAGTTCCCACTGACTATTACCCTTTAGCACCATCCTATCGACTCTCAAAGGTAGGAGTAAATGGACTAACCGTGCTTCTCGCCAAAGAACTCCAAGGTACTAATATTCTCGTAAATGCCTATTCTCCGGGTTGGATGAAGACAGATATGGGGGGAGATGATGCGCCGTTTACGGCGGAAGAAGGAGCCGAAACTGCTGTCTATTTAGCAACACTTCCTGATGGAGGAGCGCAAGGACTGTTTTTTGCAGAGATGCGAAAGTTTGGTGGCCCTATTCAAGTACAATGGTAGGTTGATATGGGAAATTCCGCAGGTTTACCGCCTATTTACGCAGATAAGCCGATTGAATTAGCACCTGCTAAAGTTATTGCCTCGTTCCCAGTTAATACTTTTTTGGAAAATCTAGCGCTCGCACCAGATGGCACAATTTTTGTAACCAATCACGAAGTTGGCGAGATTCTTCGCATTACCCCAGATGGCAATCAGCAAATTCATGCCACTGTTGAGGGCAAAGTAAGTGGTCTTGCTTTTACTACCAACGGCGATCTGGTGGCAACAGGATGGAATGCTGATTCTATACCTGCGGTTTCTCTAGTTAAAAGTGATGGCACGGTGGAAACGTTGCTGACACTGCCAGACGCAATATTTCTCAATGGCATCACCCCACTTTCTGACACTCAGTATTTGACAGCAGATTCCTATCGTGGTGCAATCTGGCTGATTGATGTTGCTCAACCCAGTGGATCAATTTGGCTAGAACATCCAATGCTTGCTCGTAGCAATTCGGAAAGCGCGTTTCCGGCTGCAAATGGCTTGAAGCGTTTTGGTGATTTCCTCTACGTTTCAAATACGGAAAAAATGTTGCTGTTGCGGATTCCCATCAATAGCACTAATAAACCAGGTGAGCCGGAAATTTTTGTTGAGCAAACTAATATTGATGACTTTGCCTTTGATGTGGAAGGCAACCTTTATGGAGCAACGCACATTTACAATAGTGTGGTAAGAATTGCAAGCGATCGCAGTACTACTATCATTGCTCAAGCTGAGTCAGGTGTAATTGGTAGCACAGCAGTGGCTTTTGGTCAAAGTGAGGGCGAACGCACTGCAATTTATGTTGTAACTAATGGTGGAATGTTTTTACCTCCACCCACAGGGGTTGTTCCTGCTAATGTTGTTCGGCTTGAAGTTGGAAAAACTGGGTATTCTTTAATTTGAGAATGACTCAACCATGCTACGGTTGCAAAAACTTACAACTACTTGATGGCGACATAACTAATGGAGATGGAACAGGACGAGCAATTTGTAACCGTGGTCATTACACAACTTGTCAAACCAGGATGTGAAAATGCTTACGAAATTTGGTTAAAAGATATTACTAGTGTTGCCAGAACCTATATTGGTCACATGGGGACAAATGTAATTCGTCCCCAACTTGGCGTGCGAAATGAATATGTGATCATCTTTAGGTTTGACGGTTATGAAAATTTAAAAGTGTGGATGACATCGCGCGATCGCGAACATTGGCTGAATCAAGGTAAGCATTTGGTGGAATCTGATCCTGATGTTCAACAAATCAGTGGATTAGAAGCTTGGTTTTCTCTTCCCGGTCAACCACTGAAAACTCCACCGCGCTATAAAACAGCATTGCTAACTTGGGGAGCCGTATATGTGTTGATTAATTTGTTGAGTACGTTTATAGTCCCCCTACTTCGTGGTTTACCTCCCTTAATTATTTCGTTGATCGTTACGATTATAATGGTTTTGCTATTGACATATATTGTCATGCCTAGAGTTAGCCGTTTGTTTAGCTTTTGGCTATATCCTAAATCACGAAAAGTTTAGGAATTGAAATTACTTATATGGATTCACAAAAAGTAGCAATTATTACGGCTGCTAGT
The DNA here is from genome assembly GCF_034931145.1 of Nostoc sp. UHCC 0252. Taxonomy (NCBI): domain Bacteria; kingdom Bacillati; phylum Cyanobacteriota; class Cyanophyceae; order Nostocales; family Nostocaceae; genus Nostoc; species Nostoc sp. UHCC 0252. The sequence goes on from NZ_JAYGHE010000003.1 coordinate 4,844, forward strand.
CGAGGGATTGGCGCAGGTTGTGCGCGAGAGTTAGCAGCGCAGGGTTATAGGGTTTCACTGATGGCGCGATCGCCTGATATTCTGGATTTAGCAGATGAATTGGGCGGTATTGCTACTCAAGGATCAATTACAAATTTTCAAGACTTACAGCGATTAGTAGAGACAACTTTAACTCAATTCGGTCGTATTGATGCAGTAGTAAATAGTTTTGGAGATCCACCCCGACCAGATTTGCTATCTATTTCTGATGAAATGTGGATAGAAAACTTTGAAATGCTGTTTTTGAGTGTTGTCCGCATCGCCAAACTAGTTACAGAAAAAATGCGATATTCAGGAGGCGGTGTCATCGTGAATATTTCCGCGTGTGACTCCCATGAACCAGAATTAGGGACACCCTTTAGCGGTACACTCCGAGCCGCAATGGAAGGGTTTACAAAACTTTATGCCAAGCGTTACAAAGCAGATAGAATTCGCATGGTTTCCGTAGCGCCTTTTTTTGTGGCAGATTCAATGGCAGAGTTAGAGGGATGGAATGTGCCTTCGGATTTGATGCTTGGTCGTCCTACTACCTATGCAGAGTTTGCTAAAATAATTGCTTTTCTGATTTCTGATGATGCCAAGTTTATTACAGGCACAACTTTGAAGGTGGATGAAGCCTATTCTTCTGCTATTTAGTTTTATTTCTCGGTCGGGAAGTACAAACGATACCTATGGCGGGCTACGCCTACGCCCCTCCAAAAAGCCAAAATGTTAGGGGTAGTTATCTAAGTAACCACCCCTTTATTGCCCTAATAATTTAGAATTTACTTGCAGATCCCTTAATGGGAAGTTAATTTACTCAGAAATGTTAATCGAACTTTCAACTTGAGAAGTAGCCAATGTTGGTGCAGAGAAAATCCGCGAGTACAGACTTGATGGTTGTTGATGAGCAACGACTGGTAGAACTTCACGAGCATGGGCGGCTAATTCTACTGCTTTCACATCATAAGTCTGCGTTGCTAATTTGGGATAAAACCCGATACCGATGATAGGAAGCAACAAACAAGCGGTAATAAATATTTCGCGGGGTTTGACATCAGATATTACAGCATCCAAGTGCAACTCTTGACTTTGCTCACCGTAGAACACTTGACGCAGCATCGACAGTAAATAAATTGGTGTCAAAATCACGCCAACTGCTGACAGCAGCACGACTACAATTTTGAAGCTGGAACTGTAAACATCACTGGTGGCGATACCGAGAAATACCATCAACTCACCGACAAAACCACTCATTCCGGGTAAGGCGAGAGAAGCCATCGAACCAATGGTAAATAAAGCAAAGGTTTTGGGCATTACCTTGGCCATACCGCCCATTTTATCCATCATCAAGGTGTGGGTGCGATCGTAAGTCACGCCAGACAGGAAGAATAAGCTAGCAGCAATCAAGCCGTGAGATACCATTTGTAATACTGCACCGCTTATACCCAGTTCTGTGTAAGAGGCAATCCCAATCAGCACAAACCCCATGTGGGCAATTGAAGAGTAAGCCAAGCGGCGTTTGAGATTGGTTTGAGCGAAGGCACAGCAAGCACCATAGACAATATTCACTACACCCAAAATTGCCAGCACTGGGGCAAAAGTCACATGGGCATTGGGCAACATTTCCACATTGAAGCGGATCAGAGCATAACCACCCATTTTTAACAACACACCTGCCAAAATCATTGAACCGGGTGCTGATGCTTCACCGTGGGCATCAGGTAGCCAAGTGTGTAAAGGGAAAATCGGTAATTTTACACCGAAGGCAATTAAGAAACCTGCATAAATCAACAATTCCAAGGTTTTGGGGTATTCTTTCATTCCCAGAGTCGCCATGTCGAAAGTGACGGTATCTCCAGAGAATGCCATTGCAAAACCGGCAATCAAGATAAATATTGATGCGGCGGCGGTGTAAAGAATAAATTTGGTAGCCGCATAACGGCGATTTTGTCCTCCCCAAATGGAAATCAGCAGGTAAACCGGCACTAACTCGATTTCCCACATCAGGAAGAACAGCAGCAAATCTTGGGCGACAAATACGCCAAGTTGGGCGCTGTACATCGCTAACATCAAACCATAAAATAATCGCGGCTTGGTGGTAACTTTCCAAGCCGCGAATATTGCGAGGGTATTTATTAAGCCTGTTAGAAGCAGTAAGGGCATCGATAAACCATCAACCCCTACAGCCCAATGCAAACCTAGCTGCGGTATCCAAGGATAGTTTTCTACAAGTTGGAGTGTGGAACTTTGGAAGTCGTACTTGTACCAAAAGGCATAAATCATCAGTGCAAAGTCAGCGATCGCAACTCCCAGACCATACCACCGCACAGTTCTACCTTCTTTGTCTGGGATTAGGGGAATGGCTAAGGCAGCCACCAAGGGTAAGAGGATTATGGCTGTTAGCCAGGGAAATTCAATAGCATTCATCACTTCTGACAATCAATTTGCCTTATCGCTTTTGGTTTCATTATATTAAGGAATCTATACTTTTGTAAACATTCCTTAACCATAGAATATTAAATTTTTGGCATAGATAAGAATATATACTCATCGAATTCCAAATTATCAGGATAAACAAGAATAAATACTTATCGAATTTTGCCGATTCCATTCTAAATGTAAACTTTTGCAACGTCAACTAAAGCCACCGTTACAATAGCGTCATATTTTCTAGCTCACTGAGATTCGGAATTCATTCCGAAGCGGAACAGAAACGCAGTGCGAGATTTATTAATGATATGGCTGCGGCAAGATTTGCGTGTACACTGTAGCCTTTTAGGAGAGAGGAACGGAAGTGAGGTCAAAGTATATGCCAAAACTGCGTCAGAATTTAGATAAATGCGATCGCACTAACCGACAATGCAGATTACCCAAAGTCTCCATACAGCAATTCTTGTGACTGACTTAGAACGCTCTGAACACTTTTATGGCAAAGTATTGGGATTATCCAAAATAGATCGTTCTCTAAAATACGCTGGTGCATGGTATCAAGTCGGCAACTATCAAATTCATTTAATAGTTGCACCTACTGTCCCCACCGAAAACCCCAACGAAAAATGGGGACGCAACCCCCACGTCGCTTTCTCAGTCGCTAACTTGGACGCTGCCAAACAAGAGTTGCTCAATCATAATTATCCCATTCAACCCAGCGCTTCCGGTCGCCCTGCTTTATTCATTCAAGATCCTGATGGAAATATTATCGAGTTGAGTCAACAGTGAAGGGGATAAGGGGACAGGGGGACAAGGGGACAGGGGGACAAGGAGAATGACTAATGACCAATGACTAATGACCAATGACCAATGAAAATCATTGCCTACTCTTACACCAATCCGCTACTAGAATCTGCTCCCGATCAAGCTGATTGGGGATGGGAGGTGGATCGGGTTTATGAAGATTTGGGTAAGCCAGATTCTTCTGCACAGGGTACGCGAGAGTCCTACGGACACGCTACGCGAACGCAATTACAACAATTATTTACCGATTGCGAAACTGAATCAGCAGATTATCTTTTGATTCGGCGGCTGGAAGAATTAGGGGATACTGTAGAGGAAATTAGCGATCGCTTACATCAACTCGAAGCGATGGGAGTAGCGATTATCGCCACTGAACAACCCTACACTTCCGAAAATTACCCTCTCGGCGCTGACTTACTGAATTTACTAAATGCAATCCAACGTCAACAACGTAGTCGTCGCATCCGTCAAGGACACGCCCGTAATCGTCTTGAAGTCGCACCACCACCGGGCAAAGTTCCCTACGGTTATCGCAGAGGTAAGGCACAATATACTATCGATCGCAGTACTTCACCAGTAGTCAAAGATTTTTTTGAACACTTTTTACTCTATGGTTCTCTGCGGGGTTCAGTTCGTTACTTGGCGAAAAAATACGGCAAAAAAATCTCTGTAACCACAGGAAGACGCTGGCTAACTAATCCAGTTTATCGCGGCAATACAGCTTACCAAAATGGTGAAATTATCTCTAATACCCATATTCCAATAATTTCTAAAGAAGAAGCTGCCCAAATTGACCGACTTTTACGCCGTAACAGCCGTTTACCATCCCGAACCGCTAGTGCTAGGCGTTCTTTAGCTGGGTTGGTTGTCTGTGCTGAGTGTCAATCACATCTGACAGTTACTCGTGTCACCCAACGCAATCAAGATAAAGAGTATCTTTATTTACGTTCTACTAGCTGTCCTCAACGCCCCAAGTGTAAAGCTATTCCCTACCAAGAGGTTTTAGAACATACAATTGAAACCGTTTGCCGTGACTTACCCTTAGCTGTAGCGGGGGTGAATTTTCCGCAGTTGGATGCAATCAAGAATAGTTTAGGGCAAGCGATCGCTCGTCAGCAAGAAATACTCGCTCAGTTACCCGCTTTAATCGAAACTGGAATTTTAGATATTGAAACAGCAAAGTTAAGGGCTTACAAACTCCGCACAGAAATTTCTGCACTCGAAGCAAAGTTGGCGACTCTTCCCCCAGTTAACTTGCGTTCTGTTGCTCAAGCTGTTTCTATACCACAATTTTGGTTAGATTTGTCAGAAACAGAGCGACGATTTTACTTTCGAGAATTTATCAGGCAAATTGAGATTACTGTTGAGAATAAAGAGTTAAAACTCCAAGTTATTTTTATTTTTTAATTGAAACTATAAGCATGATATCCCCTGCAACATAATTGATCGGCTGTAGGGGCGTACAGATTTACATCCCTATATCCATATCAGGATTTCATGGTATCAGTCCATTTGTACTATGTGTTTTCTGTTTGATTTCTAGCCAGTTGTGGTGAAGCGATGACGCTTGTGCTTGTTTACTGCATCCACCTTTTCAGGTAGTTTACAGAGCGTGAGCGTCAACAACTGGCCATTGGGTGGGATTTTTGAGACGGGAATAGATTCCCTTGTAGAAGTTTCTCAATGTCCCAGTAACCCTGCTGATATATCAATTAAAACTGGAGGAGAAATATTTTGGATGCCAAATTGCCAAAAGCACTCTATCAATTTTGATTGGGGTAAACATGGGCGTTTTTATACCATTAATAAATGTCCCAGGTTCTCTCTGGAGAAGCTTTGCAGGAATTGTTATGACTCAGGAGTATATCAAAAAGTGATGCAGAGCTTTATATAGTACAAAATTTAGTACACCTTCTTGTTCAATTAAGATTCTGGCAAATCCAATTAATTTGCATTTTTATCATTTTTTCATGAATGAATGTCCTGTTTTACCTTTTTACTCGCTGTAGATGTGATTAGAAACGCAAGGATTATTGGGGAGAATTCTTTGAGCATCGAAAACGACGGTCGCGGCAGTGGCAGGAATTGCAATAGCTTTTGTATTAGTTTATAGATAGCGTAGGCGCAGCCCGCCTTCGACATCGCTATCGGCTCGTGAAGTTTCCTTATTTAAAGTGGTGTTATGTTGAATAGGGGCAAGAGTGATTAAAGAGCTTTAATGTCTTTTACCTGCTCCCAGATATAGTTCACCTACTTTAGGATCGTTCAACAGTTCTTGACCAAGGCCAGAGATTGCATCGCGTCCCGACTCCAGTACATAGCCGCGATTCGCCATCTCTAAGGCTTTACGGGCATTTTGTTCTACTAATACGATCGCAGTTCCCGCCTGATTAATTTCTTTAATCTGCTCAAATACTTGTGTCACCAATATGGGTGATAAAGCAGCAGATGGTTCATCTAAAATCAGCAAGCTAGGTTCCAACATCAAAGCTTTGCCCATTGCTAGCATCTGGCGTTCTCCTCCAGAGAGAGTACCAGCGCGTTGACGACGGCGATCGCTTAATCTTGGAAACATGGTAAATATTTTATCTTTAATTGGCTTCAGAGGAACGTTAAGCACAAAAGCACCCATCTCCAAGTTCTCTTCAACACTCAGAGAAGGGAAAACATTGGCGATTTGTGGTATATAGCACATTCCTCGCTGAACAATTTGATTGGACTTTAGCCCCACAATATTTTCACCTTTAAAGGTAATTGTGCCTGTGTGGGGGATCAAAAGCCCAAAAATTGCTTTTGCCAAAGTAGATTTACCCGCACCATTGGGGCCGATCACTGTCACCAATTCCCCTGGCGCAACCTGAAAATTCACTCCTTGCAGGATATCTACATCTTTGATGTATCCAGCGTGGACGTTTTGAACATCTAGTAAATAGTCATTTGTCATTGGTCATTTGTCATTTGTCATTTGTCATTGGTCAACAGTCAAAAATAACTATTGACTGTTGACTATGGACTATTACGGGGTTTTTTGCAACTCCGGTCGTTCTTCTGGCAGAATTGCCCCTTCCACTGGGCAAACTTGGAGACATATACCACAGTCGATGCAAGTGGCAAAGTCAATCCAGTACCAGTCTGTTCCCTTGGCATTTTTGCCTGGGCCATCATGAATACACGCTACTGGACAGGCATCTACACAGTCAGCTACGCCTTCACAGACTTCTGTAACAATTGTGTGTGGCATGTTCTCGATTCCCTTTTTTCTGTATCGGCTATTTCTAGCCTAGCAGGGGAGGGGGCGGGGAGCGGGGAGCAGGGGGCAGGGGGAAAAATACCAATTGCCCAATTCCCAATTCCCAATTCCCAATTCCCTTAACGCAATGATTCGATTTTTGGGGAACCATCAGCTTTGATCCAAGCAATTTGGGCTATGCTGCGATCGCGTGCATGTTGGCGAATAGCGTCTGCATCCCTTCCCCCTAAATCAATTTCTACCCGTACTAAATGGGTGGAATCTCGTAGTTTTTGCGCGTAGGCAAAGGCAGGGGCGTTAGCACTCTCCGTCTCTGGTACTACTAGCCAGTTACTCGCTGGGGTTGCTTGCGGTAATTGCTGAGTAGACAACAAAACTTGGTATATATCTTCAATATTGAGTCCAAAACCAATTCCGGGGATATTTTCTCCTTGGGGATGATATAACCCTAGAAGCTGGTCATAACGACCACCACGCCCTAAAACTCTGGCTTGAGATTCGGTATCGTTGACGACTTCAAAGACGATACCAGTGTAATAATTTATGGTCTGGATAAGGCTGAGGTCAAGGATTAACGGCAGTTTTTTCTCTGATTCCAGTAATTCTACTAGAGATTTGAGGTTATTCACTGCCTCTCGCTGTTCTTCATCTAGATCCAAACTACTAACTTTTTGTAACACGTCTGCACTGGGGCCGCGCAAATCTAGCATGATTCTGGCGCGATCGCGCAGTTTGTCACTTAGGGGTAAAGTATCTATGGTAATGCGGTCAAGATGAGCGATCGCACTGCGAACTTTATCCTGTAAATTAGCAGGAAATGCACTCAGGAGCGATCGCGTAATTCCCGCTTCCCCTAGAATTAAATGCCATTGCTGCAAACCCAGTGCTGCTAAACAATCTGCGACTAACAGCAATACTTCTGCATTTGCCAGCAATCCGCCCGCCCCTAACAACTCCACCCCAGCTTGATAAAACTCTTGCTGGCGATTATGTCTACTTTCCCAAGTGCGGCGAAACACATTAGCGTTGTAGTATAACCGTTGCGGATAAGTTGTATTTGCCATACGAGTGACAACGGTACGAGCAATGGATGCTGTTAATTCTGGACGTAGCCCTAATTCATCATCTTCGCCTTGTACTTGAATCACCATCTGGCGCTGAATTGCTTCCCCTGCCATCAGGGTATCCATGCGCTCTAAAGTTGAGGTGATAATCCTGTGATATCCCCAACGATGAAACACCTGCTGTAACCGATCTTCAATCCAGCTTTTTTTCTCCACATCCAAGGGCAATAAATCCCTGGCTCCCGATGCTGGTTGATACACCATTATTTTTTCTTCCCACCAAACAAACCACCGAACAAACCACCACTACCAGATTTATCTGGTTGCTTATCTCCATTATTGGCGGATGAAGTCACCTTATGATCGCTAGATTGTTGTCCGAGAGCTTTATCAATTTTAGGTTTCCATTGCAATGCCCTTTCGTCGTTGGGGTCTAATTTTAAAGCATTGTCGAAGTGGATTTTTGCCATTTTTAGCTGATTTTGCTTTAAATACACCATTGCAATTAAGCTATGACAGTGACTATTTTTAGGTTCTAGCTTCAGGGCATCCTGCAACTCTACTTTGGCTTGGGCAAATTGGTTTTTGTCAATCAAAGATTGAGCGCGACGAACATACTGTTCTGCAACCGAGTCTTCTTTTGGTGGCGCTGCTTCTGGTGGTATATTTTTTGGTGTATTTATTGGCTGAGGCGTACCTGATTGGACTTTGGGTTGAGCAGGTAGCGGTGTTGCGGATGATTTACCCGCACTCCGCATTAAATAGACTAAATTCAACTCACTAACTTGGGCAATGATTTGTAGCACTTGCTCTAAAGAATCATATTGGCTTTGAGCAAGTTTAGCGATCACACTTCTATAGAATGGATCGAGATTAGGTGATTGGGCTAACTGTTTAGCCAAGTCGGTATTAAGAGTTACCGAAGTAGACTCTTGTACTAGCCGCTTGCCAGTTTGCGACAAAATTAAAATATATTCTGTACGAGTGCGATCACTATACAGTTTTTCGTAAGCTGGGTTAACCAGCTTTGATAACAATTCGTTCCCTAGCTGTTTTTGTTCATCACTTTCAGCAAATTTACTATCCGGGTGTAAGCGGCGGGCAATTTGAAGATAGCGTTTCCGAATCTCTTTGACATCCGCATCAACTGGAACGCACAGTATTGCGTGATGATCTATGAAATCATATTTAAATAATCCACGATCTATTTTGAAAGACATATAGACTTTTTGCACCAAAGGAGCGTTAGATTCCTTTTAGTTTACCCAAAGTCGGAGGGAAAGCCCCCACCCTTTATACCCAGGCTGACAGTGGTGGAACTTGTGAAAGTTCGCTACTGAGTGAGTCGTGAATATAACCATTTGTAGCAAGGATTCTACCTGACTCAATTTTGGCAGGAGTGCCATCGTAGGCGGTAACTTTGCCCCCAGCCTCTTGTAACAAAATTATCCCGGCGGCAATATCCCAAGGAGAAAGCCCTCGTTCCCAGTAACCATCGACACGTCCACAGGCAACATAAGCCAAATCTAGCGATGCAGAACCGCTACGTCTAACTCCTTGTGTAAGGTGGGTGAGGTGGCTAAATTCTGCGTAGTTGTTATCAGAGGTTTCGCGGCGATCGTAGGCAAATCCGGTCACAAGTAGGCTTTTACTTAGTTCAGATGTTACCGAAACATTGATGGGACGACGGTTCCGTGTTGCTCCTAAACCAGTAGCAGCACTGAATAGTTCATTATGAAATGGGTCATAAATTACACCAACTTCTGGAACGCCATTAATTAAAAGCCCAATGGAAACGGCAAAAAATGGGTATTGATGGGCGTAGTTGGTTGTGCCATCTAGAGGATCTATTGCCCAGAGATATTGGTTTTCTTGATTACCTAACTTGCCTGATTCTTCAGCGAGGATAGAGTGCTGAGGAAAGTGGCGACGCAGAATTTCTAAAATCAACTTTTCTGAGGCTTTATCAGCCGCCGTGACTAAATCACCAGGGCGACCTTTTTCAACGATTGCATCTTCTAACTTACCCAAGTAATCTTGTAAAATAGCGCCAGCAGCTAAGGCCGCTTCTGTCGCAATATCTAGAAAAATTTGTATATTTGTCATTTGTTATTAGTCATTTGTTACTTGTACTGAGCGGAGCCGTGAAGTATTTTTCATTGGGGATTGATCTAATAACCAATAGTTTTTTCTTCCCCTGCCCCCTGCTCCCTGCCCCCTGCTCCCTGCCCCCTGCCCCCTGCCCCATTCCCAACCCTTCAAAGATTTTGGCGGCGAAACTCTGCGGGAGTGAGACGCATCGGTTTTTCTGGGTTCCACATTCCTTGGCCCATGAGTCTAGCCCATTGTTGGGCACGTTCTAAACGCTGGTCGTATTTGTGGTTAGGCGATCGCCCAACAAACATTGCATTTCCTTGTTTTACTAATTCTTCATTTAACAACACCTTATTTTTCCATACATAAGCTAGAGTTCGCTCGAATTTGTCTTTTGCTTCTAAATCAAACTCCAGGGTTACTAATTCTTCTGCACCACCAATTAAATTCTCTAACTGTTCTTTTGCCGCTTCTCCCCAAGGCTTCTGTCGCAAATCTGGTGCATCAACGCCAATTAACCGCACTTGAGAAATCAAATTCGGTTGTTCAGCCATTCCTAAGACTTCCAAACTTTGTCCACTAGCTACCCGCGCTACTTTCACCTGAGCCTCATTATTTGGCAACTGGTTTTTATTGCAACTCACCAAAAGCAATAAGCAAACCAAAATGGCTATTTTTCGCACCCAGTTACCAAGACTCACAACCGTCACAAATTTTCCTATAGTAGCTACTGCACGTAGTGAGTAGAACTTCTTTCCCCCTGCCCCCTGCTCCCTGCTCCCTGCCTCCTGCCCCCTGCCCTCTGCCTTCTCCAATTGTTTATTCCTCATCTAAGGGTAAACCCGCTTTAACTTTCCCCTTAGCAAAATACCGTCCAAACTGGAGTTCGTAAACTTCATCTTCGTCTTGTGTCTCCACCTCTAAGTCAGAACGGGGATAACTCACACACAACAGGGCATAACCTTGCTGACGTAAATCTGGCGACAATCCGATCGCCTCTGGTTGATAAATTTCTCCCGATAATACCCTTACAGCGCAAGCAGTACAAGCCCCGTTGCGGCAGGAAAACGGTAGTTCTACCCCTTGTTTTTCGCCAGTGTGCAGGATGTAGCGGTCTTCTGGGACTTGTAGGGTGTGTGTTTTGCCAGTGGCGCGATCGCGAACTTTAATTGTGTATGTACGAGACATCTGGATTTGCATTGTATAATTAGGACTTTTAGATTCAATTTAAGAATATCTTTCTTTATCTTTGCATTTTCTGGGATTCTATAGTATGATCGTAACTTGTGGCACCTGGAGAGGTGGCCGAGTGGTTTAAGGCGCAGACCTGGAAAGTCTGTTTAGGGAAACTTAACGGGGGTTCGAATCCCCCCCTCTCCGTTCTCAAACCTAGTCTAAATATATATAGTTTGAACCAGACTTCTACAAATAGTCGGGTTAAATAAATAAAGTCGCGGGATATTGCGAAATATATTCCTAAAATTGCTTTGAAAGTGGGTTAGCGTTCCGCAAAAAAGGTATCGTAAAAACCAATGTGATTCAGCATAAGGCTAAAAACTGAAACTGGCGTAGCTTGGTAGGCCACTGCTCCCTGCCCCCTGCCCCCCTGCCTCCTCTTGTAACATTTATTTATTTTTTACTCATAATTGAGCCATTTTGTAAAGTCGCCAAACTCCTACTTCACTATGGCAACGGCCTGATGAACGGATCGGGTAAATTAAGATAAGTAAACAAAATGCTTTGAACTACATGACAGCTCTCAGCTTACAAGAAATTTCTACTCAGTTAGAAAGTCCGAACTTACGCGATCGCATGGTAGCTCTTGCTAATCTGCGTCATGTTTCTCCCGAAGATGCAGTCCCTTTAATTAAAAAGGTACTAGACGACGAATCTTTGCAACTGCGATCGATGGCAATTTTTGCCCTTGGAATCAAGCCAACACCAGAATGTTATTCAATTTTGGTCAGCATTCTCGTAAATGACCCCGATTATGGTATGCGTGCTGATGCCGCCGGTGCTTTAGGATATTTGGGTGATGCCAGAGCCTTTGAAGCGCTTTCACGGGCGTTTTATGAAGATACTGATTGGCTAGTACGCTTTAGTGCAGCCGTTTCTCTAGGTAACATTAAAGACCCGCGTGCCCGTCAAGTTCTTCTTCAGGCATTGGATAGCAAAGAAGTAGTGTTGCAACAAGCTGCAATTTCTGCGCTAGGAGAAATTAAAGATATTGAGTCCGTCGATCAAATTCTGCGCTTCGCTCAATCAGATGATTGGTTAGTCAGGCAGCGTTTGGCAGAAGCTTTGGGAAATCTTCCCACCCCCAAAAGTGTCTCAGCTTTAAAATACTTAGAAAAAGACAACCATTTCAACGTTGCTGAGGCAGCCAGAATTGGCCTCAAAAAGCTTGAAGAAATAGACAATCAAGCTTAATAATATTAGAACCTCCTGCTACCTTTTAATAATTAAGTGGGAATTTTAGCATTTTAATGCAGGGTAATTTCATTCATGAATATTGAAGAGTTTTTTCAGTTAAGTACTGGTAAATGGTTTTCTCATCGGACTAGTCAACATTTAGCTTTTAATGAATCTGAGAATAGCAAGTCAGACATCATCATTGAGACGCTAGCAGTAGATCATCCAGAAGCGATCAAAGTATGTCAACAGTACGAAATTAATCCTAGTTCCGCTTCCTGTGCTATGAAAATTAACTGGAATGGCACAATGGAAAAAGATCAATCAAAACACAGTGGTTCAACTGTGTTAGTTTCAGTACCTGATGCAGATAATCCTTCACAAGGCAAGTTACTGCGGGAAACACTCGATGCTGAGAAAACTCCAGTTGCCGGACACTATAAATTTGATAGTGATGGTGCATTGATTCTAACTACAGAAGATGAAAACATCTGGTTAGAAGAACGCCTGTGGTTTGCTAGTCCCAATTTGCGAATGCGGGTAAATGTCCTCAAGAGTTTTGGTGGATTTAGTATTACTTCCTTCACTTCTGAAATTCGCATGGGTGGTTTTCCACCTGCTGCGAAGGCTTCCGAGGCGGCTAATTCAGTATCGAGTTAGTTGTAATACAACAGATTCTCCCATTTATCTAGGACTTACGCAAAACTACGCGCGGTAGGAGCAATTCATGAATTGCCCCTACATACCCTACATAATAATCAGGGTTTGGGCTATTGTTTGCGTAAGTTCCAAATTTTAAATCAATATAGATATCCAAATATTAGCGCTGCGATCGCATCTACTCCCATTGCTACAGCATAAAACAGAGAAATTGTTTGTCCAGAAGCGATTTCTTGCTTTTGAAAATGAAAGGTAATCAGAGGAAAATCTGCATATCCGGCGGCAATAATCGCTACAGCACCTAGATAAATCCAAAACCTCTGCCGATTTGACTCGCAAGTTGGGGAAAATTGAGATATTTTTTCTCTGGCTATTTTGAGACTTTTTAAATTTGCAAAAAGTTAGCGATCGCCTGCGGTAATGGCAAAATAATTACAATCAACAAAGCCATTGCTAATAATCCTCCAACATCACGTTTGTTATCCAATTCCGTGACATCATTTAGTGCAGGCTCATCAATCAAGGGCATAAATAATAAGATAATCGCCCACATCAAAAATTCTTCCCGAACTAACGAAAGTAATAGCAAGAGGACGCGAGCAATTTGACCAATAGCGATCGCAGTTCGTTGTCCAAACATTGCATGGACAATGTGACCTCCATCTAGTTGTCCCACAGGCATTAAATTTAAGGCCGTCACAATTAGTCCCAGAAAACCAGCTACTGCAACCGGATGCAAATCAAGGGCTGATTTTGCCGTTAACTGACTTCCCAAGGCTAACTTTGACAAAAACGCTAGTAATATTGAATATTTGGGATTAAGAGCATCAGGATTCAAAAATCGGGCTTTGTCTTCAATCAGGGGAACCACATCAGAATGAGCCAAGCCCCATATTAGTAATGGCAAGGTAACAACAAAACCTGCAATTGGCCCAGCAATACTAATGTCAAATAAAGCTTTACGGTTGGGAATGGGACTACGCATCTGAATAAATGCACCAAAAGTTCCCAAGAAGAAAGGTATGGGAATAAAGTAAGGCAACGTTGAGCGAATCTTGTAGGATTTAGCTGTCAAATAATGCCCAAGTTCGTGAATTCCCAAAATAGTCATCAGTCCTAAAGCATAAGGTAATCCTTTGAATAGAACATTTGGGTCAGATAGAACTTTTAACAAAGACCCAGTTTCCCATAGAGGCGGAAGAGAAACACCGGCAATTTCCACTCCTACCAAGGTAGTAGTTATCAAAGTAGCTAATAGTAGTAGTAGTGCTAATCCTGGTCGGGTTAAGCGTTCTTGGTTGTGCCGTGGTGTATTTTTCTCTTTAGCAGCTTGAGTGTTTGGAACTAACACAAAGAAAGGTTTGCCGTTAAAACCTTCTTGAAAGATCAACACAAAGCGATCGCCAAATTGTGCTTCAATATTAGTCTTAATCTGCTGGTAGGCGTTGCTAGCTTGAGTTCGCAACTGACCACGGCAAATTACAGCTTGTGGTCGATACTCAATATTTTGAACGTAGTATACAGACCAAGGGAAACAATTTCGCAGTTGGGTTTCTTCTGTTGGCTCAATCGGACGCACTGTTGGTTCTGTGGTGGGTTGGATAGTCGGCTGTAATTCTGAGGCTTGGGTTTGGGCTTCGGTCTGTGTATTTGTTGGCGCTCTCCGTCCCCATTGGAACAAGATCCAGTACAACAGTGTGCAAACAAATAACGACGAAATGAACAGCGACGGTGGTGGAGGTAGCTTAGTTCCATAGAGTAGCGTCCATCCACTCAACAGCAATGCTGGTGTCATTAAAACTAGCCATAACAACCATACTGGTGTGCGGGTGATGTTAGCGACACTTTGCTGCACCATTAGATAAGTAGCTAGCCCCAGTAGGAGGAGAAACAAAAACCAAAATCCCATATTATCTTCAGTAATTTTGACAAAACGCCCCACCAGTAGCTTTAGCACCATAGCATTAACTACAAGGCAGACCTCAAACCCTAATTTTTCCGAACGGTTAACAGTGCTATAGAATTTTTGAGAATTTCTTCACTGTAACTAGATTATCCACAACTCCTCAGTCGGTTCTTTTATTATGTGCCCTTTACCTCAGCAGCCGAGTCATACAACTAAGCCACCACGGGCTGTATTCACTGACGAAGTTCCTAGCGGAAGTTCTCTGCAATCGGAATTTGCACCAGAGAGCATTTTTGCTTTTCCACCCAATCGGGACACATTAGGAGGAACCTCTTATTTTATTGTAAGAAATGAAGGCAATATCCTCATAGATTGCCCTGCCTTAGACCAAACAAATCTAGATTTTTTAGCCGCGCATGGAGGTGTGCGTTGGTTATTTCTCACCCATCGAGGCGCTATTGGCAAGGCTGCTGAAATCCCGCAAACCTTTGAGTGCGAGGTACTTATACAAGAACAAGAAGCTTATTTATTACCGGGTGTAACTGTAACTACCTTTAGCCAGGAATTCACTCTTGATGCTGCAACACAAGTGATTTGGACACCAGGCCATTCCCCTGGCTCATCTTGCCTATACTACAGTGAGCTTGGCAGTGAGCTTGGAGGCATATTATTTTCTGGTCGCCATTTAGTTCCTAATCAGAAGGGTGAACCAATACCATTACGAACAGCTAAAACCTTTCACTGGGGGCGACAAATTAAGAGTCTTCAGTTTTTATTAGAACGTTTTACACCTGAAACTCTCAAATATATTTGTCCAGGGGCAAATACAGGCTTTCTTAGAGGTAAGCGTTTCATAGATCAAGCTTATAAGCAGCTTACATTTCTAGATTTATCAACTTTACTGCAAACACAGCCTTTACTTTAACCAAATTGTAGGAGGTAGGGAAGGTTGTAGTGAAGTTCAGAAAAGTTCAAAAATTGGAGAATTTATTTTTTGGAGTTCTTCAGGGGAAATCACCCTAAATTTATCGAACAGAATACATGCATCAGTCGTCAGAATTCAGTTGAGTATTCTGTATGACTGGCGGATGAATAATCAGGTTGAAAACCCCCAGCAAATTGAAAATTTGGCGGTGCAACAATTCCTGCGCGGTCTGAATCCTCGACTGATTGATTCTGACTCCTATTAGCGGATAGCTAAGGTTTAGCCCATTCAGAAAAGCCGAATTCTTCTTCAATTAAGGGATTTAATAGTAATAATGATGTCTTTTTTCTTTTACTACGTATCTTGTTTTTTTTTGTTTTTGTTTATAAATAAATTTACCTGCTCTAAACTCTTTTGGCAGACATAATAATTCCTCCCTTTTATCTTGTGCCCTTAATTCTGAATCCTGAATTTTGACTTCTGAATTTTTCTTCAATAAAGACTCATTCACGAAGCTCAAAGGCTAATTTTTCATTCCCCAATGCTAAATAAAAATACAAATAAATTTATCTAATGCTTGTTAAGCAGGATGTTTTATGGGGAATTCTAAGCCTGAGACAAGGAATTATGGGACAAAATTATGAGCGCAAAAGTTGATGAAACTTTAAGAATTGTTGGCTATCAAATCATAGAGCAACTTTATTCAGGTTCTCGAACTTATGTGTATCGGGCAGTACGAGAATGCGATCGCCAACCAGTTGTCATCAAGCTCTTAAAACGAAAATACCCGAGTTTTAGCGAATTAATCCAGTTTCGCAACCAATATGCGATCGCCAATAACCTAGATATTCCTGGTATCATTAAACCCTACAACTTAGAACCTTATCACAATGGCTATGTCATGGTAATGGAGGACTTTGGTGGCATTTCCTTGCGACAATTTACCCAAGGGCAACCACTAGCCTTAGAGCAATTCCTTGCTATTGCCCTGCAACTACTAGACACCTTACACCAGTTACATCAACAGCGTGTCATTCACAAAGATATTAAACCAAGCAACATCCTGATTCATCCTGATACCAAAGAAATCAAACTGATTGACTTCAGTATTGCCTCACTCCTACCACGAGAAACCCAGGATATCCAAAGTCCCAACGGATTGGAGGGAACCCTAGCGTATCTGTCGCCGGAGCAAACCGGACGGATGAACAGAGGCATTGACTACCGCAGCGACTTTTATTCATTAGGTGTGACTTTCTTTGAACTACTGAGTGGACAATTGCCCTTTGATTCCCATGAACCGATGGAGTTGGTGCATTGCCACATTGCAAAACATCCACCCTTTCTCTGCGATTTCAACCCCGATTTGCCCTTAATGCTGGGAGAGATTGTCCGCAAACTGATGGCGAAGAATGCCGAAGATCGCTATCAAAGTGCAATGGGAATTAAACATGACCTAGTGACTTGCTTTGAACAGAGGCAAAAAACAGGCAAGCACACCTGGTTTGAATTGGGACAGCGAGATATCAGCGATCGCTTTCTGATACCCGAAAAACTCTACGGACGGGAATCAGAAGTACGGACGTTACTGGAGGCATTTGGCTATGTTGCTAATGGTGGCTCCCAACTAATGCTGGTGGCAGGTTTCTCTGGCATTGGCAAAACCGCAGTTGTTAATGAAGTGCATAAGCCGATTGTCCGGTGGAACGGCTACTTTATTAAGGGCAAGTACGACCAATTTAACCGCAACATTCCTCTATCTGCTTTTGTGCAAGCCTTTCGTGACTTGATGGGACAGTTGCTTAGTGAAAGCGATACTCAACTGGAGCAATGGCAAAAAAAGATTTTAGCGGCAGTTGGAGAGAATGGACAAGTTTTGATCGAGGTGATTCCAGAATTGGAACAGATGATCGGCAAACAGCCTACCATTGCCGAACTATCGGGTGGTTCAGCACAGAACCGTTTCAATTTGCTGTTCCAAAAGTTTATTCAGGTGTTCACAACAAGAGAGCATCCCTTGGTGATGTTTCTCGATGATTTGCAGTGGGCAGATTCGGCATCGCTGAATTTGCTGAAGTTATTGATGCAGAGTGATAGCGGTTATCTATTCATTATTGGCGCATACCGCAATAATGAGGTGTTTGCCGCTCATCCACTGATGTTGACAATAGATGAAATTGAAAAAGCATCCTCCTGCGTCAATACTTTGACCCTAGTTCCCTTAAGTCAAACAGATGTTAACCATTTAATCGCCGACTCCCTCAGTTGCACTACTGAACAAGCATTGCCGTTGACAGAGTTGGTTTATCAAAAAGCTAAAGGCAATCCCTTTTTCACGACTCAGTTTCTGAAAGCGCTGCATGAAGATGGGCTGATTACCTTTGATTGGGAGGTGGGTTTTTGGCAGTGTAATGTCGGGGAAGTGCGTAGACGCGTAGCAGCTTGTAGTCAGACATCGCTTGTCACCGATGATGTAGTGGAATTTATGACCCAACAACTTCAGAAGTTGCCCGACACCACTCAAGATATTTTGAAACTGGCGGCTTGTATTGGCAATCAATTTGATTTGGCGACATTGGCGATCGTTTCTGAAAAGTCGCAGACTCAAACCGCTTCCGACTTGTGGAAAGCATTGCAAGAAGGATTTATCATTCCAACGAATGAAGTCTACAAGTTTTATCAAACTGAAACATCAGCCACCACTGTCCAAACATCAACACAGAAGGTTGATACCTGCGTTTACAAATTTTTACACGATCGCGTCCAGCAAGCTGCCTATTCCTTCATCGCAGAGGAGCAAAAACAGGCAACTCACCTAAAAATTGGGCAGTTACTCTTGAGTAACATCCCCGAAAGCAATCGGGAAGAACGTATTTTTGAAATCGTTAGTCAACTTAACATTGCAGCTGAATTGATTGCCCAACCTACAGAACGTCAAGCATTGGCGCAATTTAACTTGATGGCAAGTCGCAAAGCAAAAGCTGCAACCGCCTATGCTGCTGCTTGCAAATACGCTCAGGTAGGGATAGGGTTACTG
This sequence comes from Nostoc sp. UHCC 0252, assembly GCF_034931145.1. NCBI lineage: Bacteria > Bacillati > Cyanobacteriota > Cyanophyceae > Nostocales > Nostocaceae > Nostoc > Nostoc sp. UHCC 0252. The sequence goes on from NZ_JAYGHE010000003.1 coordinate 23,447, forward strand.
TCCCAAAACAGTTGGCAACATCAGTATGATTTGACCCTAGCACTCCATCAAGTCGCTACAGAAGCCGCCTATCTGAGCGGTGACTTAGAAGAGATGCTAGCCTTTGCTAACCTAATTCTAAACCACGCCAAAACTCCCTTAGATCAAATCAGCGTTTATGAGGTGAAGATTGAGGCATTTACCGCCCAGGGTCAATTTACCCAGGCGATCGCAGCAGCACTTACCATTTTAAAGCAATTGGGAGTGGAACTGCCCACAGCGCCAACCCAGGATGACGTGGCAACAGCCTTTAGTATCGTTTCAGATGCGATTGGAGAGCGCTTACCTGCCGAGTTACTCAACCTCAGCCAAGCAAGGGATGAGAACATCGTGGCGGCGGCTCGAATTTTGACATCGGTAGCACCCGCCGCTTATGTGTCTGTGCCACTGCTGTATTTACTGCTAATTTTAAAAAAGGTTTATCTGTCTGTCGTGTATGGCAATGAGTCAACCTCGACCTTTAGCTATGCCTCTTATGGAATATTGATGTGTGGTGTGGTCGGAAACGTTGAATTGGGTTATGAATTCGGTCAGTTAGCCCTCGACCTACTTTCACGTTATCAAAATTCGGAATTGAAAGGGAAAATTTTATTACTAGTTTATTTGTACACAAGACATTGGAAAATGCACCTGCGTGAGATATTAAATCCCTTGCAGATTACCTATTGTAGTTGTTTAGATGTGGGCGATTTGACTTTCGCGGCTTACTCTGCGTATAACTACGGTTTTTACTCCTATTTTGCCGGACAAAACTTAACACAACTGGAGTCAGAAGTTGCCGGATATTGTGAAGCACTCAAGCACCTCAAGCAAAATCTAAGTCTGACTTATTCCCAGTTGATTCGACAAATTTTGCTCAATTTAATCGGCGATGCAGATAACGTGTTGGTGTTGGACGGTGCAGCCTACAATGAACAGCATCAACTTCCATTACATGAAGCAGCAGGCGATCGCACCGGACTAGCATTGCTGTGGATTAACAAACTGGTTGTATCTTATCTGTTTTCCGATTTTGAACAAGCTGTACAAGAAGCTGGGCAGGCAAAACAGTATTTGGATGCTGTCCTAGCTTTTTTCTATGTACCAATCTTTCATTTTTATGAGTCTTTAGCCCACCTAGCATGGTTTGAGCAACTTTCAGTCCCAGAACAGCAGCAAATAAAAGAATGCATCGCTGCCAATCAAGAAAAACTCAAATACTGGGCAACTCATGCGCCGATGAATTTCTTGCACAAGTTTCATCTAGTGGAGGCGGAACGAGAGCGAGTGCAAGGCAACAAAGGCGAGGCAATAGATTTGTACGATCGCGCGATCGCTCTTGCTAAAGAACACGGCTACATCCAAGAAGAAGCACTCGCCAACGAGCTAGCCGCTAAATTTTACCTCAACTGGGGCAAAGAACGGATTGCTCAGGAATATATGACCCAAGCCTACTACGGCTATGCTCGCTGGGGTGCAAAAGCCAAAGTCGCCGATCTGGAAAAACGCTATCCCCAATTACTTGCCCCTATTCTCCAGCAAACCTCTTCTCTCTCAACTAACGAAACTATCTTCGCCTTGGAGAGTGTCACCTCCACCAGTTCCGCCACTTCCAGCAGTAGTAGCATCTCTCTTGCTTTAGATTTAGCTACCATTCTCAAAGCTTCTCAAACTCTTTCTGGCGAAATTGAACTCGAAAAACTGCTTTCGGTATTGCTGCATATCGTCATTGAAAATGCGGGGGCTGATAAGTGTGTGTTCATGCTTTTGGAGTCAGGCCGTTTAATGATTCAGGCGCTAGCACAGCTTTCCTTTAGTCCTGTAAAAAACAACCAAATTGCCCAGGTGAATTTTGACTCAATGTTGCTCAACCCAGAGCCTGTTGCAGACTCTCAGGATCTGCCAGTTGGTTTAATTAATACTGTCAAACGCAGCTTACAACCAGCAGTGATTGTTGATGCTACTGTGCATCCACAATTAATCAATGATTCCTACATTCAACAACAAAAGCCCAAGAGTATCTTGTGCAGTCCGATTTTGCATCAGGGTAAGTTGCTTGGCATCTTGTACTTAGAAAACAATTTAGCAACTGGAGCCTTTACAAGCGATCGCGTCGAACTGCTAAACTTACTTTGCGCCCAAGCTGCAATTTCTCTAGAAAATGCGCGACTTTATCGAAATTCACAGAACTATGCTCAACAGCTAACACAATCTCTAGCAAAATTACAGGCTAGTGAAATTCGCTTTCAAAATCTGACGAATAATATTCCTGGGATGGTGTACCAATTCCGTCTGGCAGCCGACGGTTCAACTTCAACACCCTACGTTAGCTCTGGCTGTTTCGACTTGTATGGATTAGAGCCAGAGTTGGTGATGGCAGGGACGCATAGCCTTTACGACATGAATCATCCTGACGATCAAGGAGCTATTGCCCAAGCGATCGCCTACTCTGCCCAAAATCTGACACCATTTGACATAGAATGTCGGATTATGCTGCCTTCAGGAACCGTCAAATGGATTCAATCTCTTGCTCGGCCAGAGCGACAAGTCGATGGCGCAATCGTCTGGGATGGGGTGATGATTGATATTAGCGATGTCTACAACGAGCTGCGCTTACGCAAACAGGCGGAAGCATCTCTAGCCAAAGAACGAGAGTTTTTGAATGCCATTATTCACAATATTACAGATGGAATTGTTGTTTGCGATGCTAATGGTAAATTGACTCTATTTAACAAAGCAACTCGTGAATTTCATGGCTTACCACTAGAATCATTACCAGCAGAAGAATGGGCAGAATACTTCGATCTTTATCAACCTGATGGTCAAACACCTCTATTAAAAACCGAAATTCCTTTGTTTCGCGCCTTGCAAGGGGAAATAGTCGAAAATGCCGAAATGGTAATTGCGCCAAAGCATGGTTCTACGAGAATTTTGTTAGCTAGTGGACAAGCGATCTTCGATCCTGCGGGTAACAAAGCCGGTGCGGTGGTTGTAATGCGAGATATTAGCGAGCGCAAACAAGCTGAACTTGCCTTGCAGCAAAAATCACAAGATTTGCAACAAGCATTGAACGATTTACAAAACGCCCAATTACAAATTGTCCAAAGTGAAAAAATGTCAGCGCTGGGGAATTTAGTTGCTGGTGTGGCTCACGAAATGAATAATCCCCTTGGTTTTATAGCTGCTAGTCTCAAGCAAGCTAAACCCACTGTTGCTGATATTTTTGAACACTTAAAGCTTTATCAAAAAAGTTTACCCAACAAAAATGATCAAATTCTTCACCACGCCGAAGAAATCGACTTGGATTATAGCTTAGAAGACTTACCCAAGATGATTGATTCTATGACTATGGCGTGCGACAGGCTAAAAAATATCAGCACCAGTTTACGAACTTTCTCCCGTGCCGACAAAGATTATAAAGTGCCGTTTAATATTCATCAAGGCATCGACAGCACGATTTTAATTTTGAAACATCGTCTCAAGGGTAACGAGCAACGTCCAGCAATTGAAGTGATAACTGAGTACAGCACTTTACCTCAAGTTGAGTGTTATCCTGGACAATTAAATCAAGTATTTATGAATATTTTAGCAAATGCTATTGATGCATTGGATGAATCAAATACAAATCGGAGCTTTGAGGAAATTCAGATTAATCCTAACCGCATAATAATTAAAACATGGCTAGAAATTAAAGGTGTAAAAATTACAATTGCTGACAATGGAAAGGGAATGTCTCAAGAAGTAAAACAAAAAATATTTGACCATTTATTTACGACAAAAGCTGTCGGAAAAGGCACAGGATTAGGATTGGCGATCGCGCGTCAAATTGTTGAAGAAACCCACTGCGGAAAATTGAATTTTAACTCGGTTTTGGGTGAAGGAACCGAATTTATCATTGAAATTCCGGTATGATTTTTAGTGATTTTTGGTAAACAACTTCAGATATCTGGGAATACTAAATCTGGAAGTCTTAAAGATTTAGCAGCATGATTAGCACTCTTGTCAATATTCCCGGATATCGCATCAGCGAGGAACTCTACAATGGTTCCAGAACCCTAGTTTATCGAGGGTATCGAGAGACTGACTCATTACCAGTAGTGATTAAACTGCTGAAAAATCCTTATCCCAGCTTCTCTGAACTCTTGTCGTTTCGTAATCAGTACACCATTGCCAAAAATCTTAACTCACCCCTGATCGTTCAAACTCATAGCCTGGAAGCGTACCAAAATGGCTATGCGCTGGTGATGGAAGACTTTGGGGGAATTTCTCTTAAAGATTATTTCACCTCTGACCAGACGCTATATATCGCGTCTAGTGAAGAGTTTTTGCGAATTGCGATCGCTCTCTGCAACACCTTAGATATATTGTATCGGGAGCGAATTATTCATAAAGACATCAAACCTGCCAATATTTTAATTAATCCAGAAACCAAACAAGTTAAATTAATCGACTTTAGTATCGCCTCCTTACTACCACGAGAAACGCAGACACTCATCAACCCCAATGTCTTAGAAGGGACACTTGCTTATATTTCCCCAGAACAAACGGGCAGAATGAATCGGGGGATTGATTACCGAACTGATTTTTATTCTCTGGGTGTGACTTTCTACGAGTTACTTACTGGAGTTTTGCCATTTCAATCAAACGATCCAATGGAGTTGGTACATTCTCATATTGCAAAACAACCTCCTTTAGTTATCAGAGATGAGATACCGCAGGTGATTTCAGATATCGTGATGAAATTGATGGCAAAGAATGCGGAAGATAGATATCAGAGTGCGTTGGGACTGAAGTTTGATTTAGAAAATTGTTTACATCAGCTACAACTTAATGGTGTAATAAACGCTTTTGAAATTGCACAAAGGGATGTGTGCGATCGCTTCATCATCCCTGATAAACTCTATGGACGAGAAACCGAAGTTGAAACCCTACTGCAAGCCTTTGAGAGAGTTTGTCTCGGTGCAACAGAAATGATTCTGGTAGCTGGTTTTTCAGGGATTGGAAAAACAGCAGTTGTTAACGAAGTTCATAAACCAATTGTGCGGCAACGCGGTTATTTTATCAAAGGAAAATATGATCAATTTCAACGCAATATTCCCTTCTCTGCATTTGTCCAAGCCTTCCGGGATTTGATGGAGCAATTGCTAACAGAAAGTGACGTTCAAGTTCTGGAATGGAAAAATAAAGTATTATCAGCCGTTGGCGAAAATGGACAGGTAATTATTGAAGTCATCCCCGAATTATCAAAAATTATTGGTGAACAACCACCCGCCATAGAATTATCAGGAACAGCAGCACAAAATAGATTTAATTTATTATTTCAAAAATTTACTCAAGTCTTTACCAGTGCAGAACATCCCTTAGTAATGTTCCTTGATGATTTGCAATGGGCAGATTCAGCATCACTGAAGTTAATCCAGCTATTAATGGCTCATACAAATCATCTTTTCTTAATTGGTGCGTACCGTGATAATGAAGTAGATCCGGGACATCCATTAATGTTGACTTTGAATGAAAGTCAAAAAAACCAAGCAACGATTAATACAATTACGTTAGCACCATTGAGTCAAATAAAAGTCAATCAGCTAGTTGCTGACACACTCAAATGTCCAGAACATTTGGCATGGACTCTTTCTCAACTGGTATATCAAAAAACTCAAGGTAATCCGTTTTTTGCAACCCAGTTTCTGAAAGCATTGCATCAAGAAAATCTCATTCAATTTGATTTTACTTCAGGTTTTTGGCAATGTGACATTGCACAAGTAACGACTCAATCGGTTACAGATGATGTTGTGGCTTTTATGAGTTTTCAATTGCAAAAACTGCCACCATCAACTCAAAATGTCTTGCAGTTATCTGCTTGTATTGGCAACTCTTTTGATTTAGCAACTTTGGCAATTGTTTCACAACAATGCCAAGCCGAAACGGCTACTGCTTTGTGGAAAGCATTACAAGAAGGGTTGATTTTACCAATTAGCGATGTTTATAAGTTTTATGTTGGGCAAGAAAACCAAGTAGTTACACAAGAAAATCAACAACCTGTTACCTATAAATTTTTACACGATCGCGTTCAACAAGCGGCCTATTCCTTGATTCCAGAAGATCAACAACAGTCCACTCATTTAGCGATCGCTCGGTTGCTGCGACAAAGCACCCCAGACACCGAACTAGAAGCCAAGATTTTCGAGATTGTCAACCATTGGAACAGGGCGATCGCAATTATCCTTGACCAATCGGAAAAAGATAATCTTGCCCAACTTAATCTAATTGCTGGACGCAAAGCTAAAGCCTCGAATGCTTACGAACCAGCTTTCAAATATTTCACTACAGGTATAAATTTACTGTCTGATGGTGCTTGGCAGACCCAAACCAGCCTGATATTAGGATTGCAGGAAGGAGCAACAGAAGCGGCGTATTTATGCGGTAATTACGAGCAAATTGAGCAGGGAGTAAAGGTAATTTTAGCTGCAAATCTCCAAGCGACCGAATACGTCAAAGCCTACGAAATCCAGATTCAAGCCTATACAACCCAGGGGAGATTTCAAGAGGCGATCGCGATTGCCCAGACTGCTTTAACCAAATTTAATACTTATCTTCCAGAGCAACCGACACCGACAGATATAACATCGGCTGTAGAAAAGGTAACGGAATTGCTTAATGGTAGAACTGCTGAAGATTTACTCGATTTGCCGGTGATGACAGAACCAGAAGCATTGGCAATTATGCAGTTACTTTCTAGTGTTACCGGTGCAGCCTATCTTTCTGCTTCCCAACTATTTTCATTTATTGTTCTGACTCAAGTTATATTGGCGATTCAGAAAGGCAATAACTCCCTATCAGCCTTTAGTTACACTAACTATGCGGTTTTATTGAGCAAGATGTTAGGGGATTTGGATACAGCTTATGACTTTGCTCAGATGTCATCACAATTAGTGGCAAAACTCAATGCACGTTTTATGCAGCCAAAAGTTAATCTTCTCCTGGCCGCATTTTTTATCCATTATAAATCTCATTTTTGCAACAGTTTAGCTTTATACAGGGAAGGTTTCCAGACAGCCCAGGAAGTCGGCGATTCAGAGTTTGCAGGCTATCACGTCCACCATATGTGTCAGTGCGTTTATATAACTGGTAAGGATTTAAATACTTTGGTGACAGAAACAGAACCTTATTTAAATACCCTATCCAAGCTCAATCTCAAAACATCTTTAAACTACTCTTACATTGTTTTACAAGCAGTTGAGCGGCTCCAAAATAGTCAAAACCAGTCAACTTTGACAAATAAAACAGAGCAAATACACGCCGAACTCACCGCTACTAATGATTTAATTGGATTGCATTATTATTGGGTCTATAGCCTGACTACTTCCTATCTCCTCAATCAATATCCACAGGCAATTCAAGATGCAATAGAAGTGCGTCAAACCCTAGCAGTTGCAGGAAGCGGGATTAGCGAATTAGTTTTTTACTTTTACGATTCCCTGACAGCACTGGCTACCCATACCGAAGCCACAGACAAAACCGAACTGCTGGAGCGGGTTTCCAAAAATCAAGCCATACTCCACCATCGTGCAGTTTCCGCACCGATGAACTTTCAACATAAATACGACCTAGTAGAAGCTGAACAACATCGGGTTTTAGGCAAGAATTATGAAGCAGGAGATAGCTACGATCGCGCGATCGCAGGTGCTAAAGAAAATGACTATATTCAAGAAGAAGGTTTAGCCAACGAATTAGCAGCAAAATTTTACCTCGACTGGGGCAGACAGCGCATAGCTGGGGACTACATGATTGAAGCTTATTACGCATATTCTCGCTGGGGTGCTAAAGCTAAGGTTGCTGACTTGGAACGACGCTATCCTCAACTACTTGCTCCCATATTACAACAAACCCGTTCTTTGTTCTCCACTAGGGAAACTATCTTTGCATTGGAGAGTGTCACATCTACCTCTAGCAGTGTCTCGGATACCCTAGATTTAAAAGCTATTCTCGAAGCTTCCCAAGCTATCTCCGGTGAAATCGAACTCGATAAACTACTTTCATCGTTGCTTTCTATCGTCATCAAAAATGCCGGGGCTAATAAATGCGTACTCATGCTGTTGCGAGACGATCGCCTGCTAATTAAAGGGTCAATTACCCTGGGGTCAGAGCCAGTCGTGTTGCAGCGCCTTCCGGTTGAAGAAAGTCAGGATATTCCTTTGAAGCTGATTTACAAAGTCAAGCACAACAGGCAGACTACTGTGCTACTTAATGCAACAGTCGATCCAACCTTAGCCAATGACCCCTATATCATGCGTCAGCAGCCCAAGAGTATCTTGTGTAGCCCGATTTTGCATCAAGGGAAGTTGCTGGGGGTGTTGTACCTAGAAAATAGTTTAGTTACGGGAGCATTTACAAGCGATCGCGTCGAACTGCTCAATTTACTTTGCGCTCAGGCGGCGATTTCTTTGGAAAATGCTCAATTGTATGAGCGATCGCAGAACTATGCCCAACAGCTAGAGGAGTCATTCGCCGAATCGCAGCAAAAATCAGAAGATTTGCAACAAGCATTGCAAGATTTACAACAAGCTCAATTACAAATGGTGCAAAGCGAGAAAATGTCTGCATTGGGTAACTTAGTTGCTGGCGTTGCTCACGAAATGAATAATCCTCTTGGGTTTATTGCTGCCAGTTTAAAACAAGCTAAACCAACGTTTACTGATATTATCGAACACTTAAAGCTTTATCAAGAAAGTTTACCCAACAAAAATGATGAAATCATTGACCACGCCGAATCAATCGACTTGGATTATAGTTTAGAAGATTTTCCCAAGATGATTGATTCTATGTCTATGGCGTGCGATCGCCTGAAAAACATCAGCACCAGTTTACGTACTTTCTCTCGTGCCGATCGAGATTACAAAGTACCATTTAACATCCATCAAGGCATTGATAGCACCATTCTCATTCTCAAACATCGTCTAAAAGCTAACGAACAACGTCCCGCTATTGAAATTGTCACCAATTACGGTAATTTGCCCCAGGTTGAATGTTTTCCTGGTCAATTAAATCAAGTATTTATGAACTTGCTTGCAAATGCTATTGATGCATTAGATGAATCTAATCAGGGACGCTCTTTTGAAGAAAATAAAGCTCATCCTAACTGCATTACAATTACAACCTCAGTCGAAAATAATCTAGTTAAAATTGCCATTGCTGATAATGGTAAAGGGATGACTGAACAAGTCAAATCACAAATATTTGACCATTTATTTACGACAAAAGCTGTTGGGAAAGGAACAGGATTAGGGTTAGCGATCGCCCGTCAAATTATTGTAGAAAAACATGGCGGAGCGATCGAGGTGAATTCTCAACTTGGCGAAGGAGCAGAATTTGTGATTCAGCTACCATTGTTGGTATAAACGAGAAAATCGCAGTTACTCTAGGATAAAAATAAATTGTCGCTGCCCTAACTATGCCTTTGTGAATGCTGAGTAATAAGTGAGATTCCCTACTCAGCACTCAGCACTCAGAACTCAGCACTCAGAACTCAGCACTCTTCATGCTTTTCCTGCCACCACCGAGTTTTTCACCAAAAGTTCGACTGCTGCTTGATATTGCAGATCCGCTTCGGTGCCAATCTGTTCGCGGTTAATAGCTGGTTGGGAAATAACTTTATCCGGCTTAATACCTAGTTTGTTAATATCTCGGTGTTCAGGAGTTTCATACTTAGCAATTGTCACTGCCAAGCCCGAACCATCTGATAATTCAAACAAGGATTGAATTAAACCCTTTCCAAAGGTCGTTTCGCCTACCAACTGGGCGCGATCGTTATCTTGGAGTGCGCCTGCCAGAATTTCGCTAGCACTGGCAGTTCCTTGATTCACCAAGATCACCAGAGGATCGTCCGTTAGGGCTGGGCCAAAGGCTTCAAAACTACCCTGAATACCTTGTCGGTTAACAGTGTAGACGATAGTACCAGAATCTAACCACAGACGGGCAATTTCAATTCCTGATTGCAATAACCCCCCAGGATTATTTCGTAAATCGAGAATGTAGGCAGCAGCGCCTTTTTTTTCTAGACTAGAAATAGCGTGTGCCAATTCCGTTGAAGCGTTGGCATTAAATTGAGTAAGACGTAGGTAGCCAATGGGCGTTCCCTCCGTGGAAACACGCAAATCTGAAACCACGGGGTTAAGAGCAATGCGATCGCGCGTTAGTCTAATTTCCGTTTCTGGCTCTCCGTCCCGTTCAATCAGGAGAGTAACAAGGCTGCCACTAGGGCCGCGCATTTTAGTCGCAGCTTCATCTAGGGTCAGATTTTTTGTAGAAACGCCTTCAATTTTGAGAATGCGATCGCGTGGTCTAATCCCCGCTTTATCTGCCGGTGAACCTGCTATGGGAGCCACTACTTCCAACTTCCCACTCTCAGGATTCAGGACAATTTGCAATCCTACCCCGGTCAGTTCCCCAGAAGTATTGACTTGTAAGCTGCGGTACTGCTCCGGGTCTAAAAAGCGGGTAAAAGGGTCATCAAGACTCTTAAGCATCTTCCCAATTGCCGCATAACTGGCATTTGAGTCTGGGAGCGGCTTCTCTAGAACCTTTTGCCGCACAGCCGCCCAGTTTTGATGATTAAAAGTCTCATCTAGATAAGTGCGATTAACAATTCGCCAAACTTCCGAAACCAGCTTTTGTTCGCCCGTTAAAGCCGCCGCAGGCTGGGTAAGCGTACCAAACGCCAACCAAAACGCCATTAACAATGAAAATCCAACCCGAAAGACTTGTTTGTTCATGAACCCCATTATCAATTCCACCTCAACCGAAATTGCCTATAAATGCTCAGTTGCCCTGTTGTTGATGAAATCTATCTCTCGATTATGTTACTTTTTTTATAGAAGTGGTGCATTCTTCTCATCAAGTTGTTCAGTCAACTGATGCGTTGTATCCACTCACGAAAGGATAAAATCTACTTTGTGTCCACCATTTTCTGTGCAGGGGCGTAAAGAGATCGCAATATATTCCTTCTTTACAGAGTGTAAAGTTTCTGAAGATTCTTCGCACGCTGAAAGCTAACAAGCAAAAGAAAAAACTCGCCTTTACTAAAATCCCAAAATTGCTAATTGGGAGAGAAGTCATTAAGAGGCGGCTTATGAGAAGTCCTTAGACAATTCTGTTGTCACCCTAGCCTGCGGCAACCCCTTGGGCGAACCCGCAGGATGCCGAGGCTGGGAACCAGCAGAATTTTAGTCGCCAATTTAGAACTTCGGGATTTATCAACCGCAACCGACTTTTAGGAACTTGAGATTGTATGGCCAACGTTTCCGACTGGTTTGAGGAACGCCTGGAGATTCAGGCACTCGCTGAAGACGTTACTAGTAAGTACGTCCCTCCCCACGTCAACATCTTCTACTGTCTGGGTGGAATTACCCTGGTTTGCTTTCTCATCCAGTTTGCCACTGGATTTGCCATGACGTTTTACTACAGGCCAACAGTCACTGAAGCTTTCTCTTCAGTGGAGTACATCATGAATGAAGTCAACTTCGGTTGGCTAATTCGCTCCATCCATCGCTGGTCTGCCAGCATGATGGTATTGATGATGATTTTGCACACCTTCCGCGTTTATTTGACTGGTGGTTTCAAAAAGCCCCGCGAACTGACCTGGATAAGTGGTGTCATCCTGGCTGTGATTACAGTTTCCTTTGGAGTCACCGGCTATTCCCTACCTTGGGATCAAGTTGGCTACTGGGCTGTAAAAATTGTTAGTGGCGTACCAGAAGCAATTCCTGTAGTTGGCGTTCTGATCTCCGACCTGCTGCGCGGCGGTTCAAGTGTTGGTCAAGCAACACTAACTCGTTACTACAGCGCACACACCTTTGTACTGCCTTGGTTAATTGCAGTCTTCATGCTGTTCCACTTCTTGATGATCCGCAAGCAAGGTATTTCCGGGCCTTTGTAATTTCAGTTATTAGCGAAAGGCAAGATTTGTCTGTTTTCAGATGAAGTTGTTTGTTTTAAACTTATGAAACACAATAAATTTAATTGCACACACATAAGTTTCAACAAACAAACACTTGTATCTGAAGTCTAAAGCTGTAAATTCCCTCCAGGCGGCTGACCGTAGAAAAACAAAACGTTGCTTCCCGCCTGCTAGGGTTGCCTAGTAGCTGATAGCCTTCACAAATGCTTTAATTTAACTTAAGCAGGAGAGCACATTTCAAAATGGCAACACAAAAAAAACCTGACCTGAGCGATCCTCAGTTAAGAGCTAAACTCGCTAAAGGCATGGGTCACAATTACTATGGTGAACCCGCTTGGCCTAATGACTTACTTTATGTCTTTCCAATCGTGATCATGGGTTCCTTCGCTGCAATTGTGGCTCTAGCTGTGCTAGATCCCGCAATGACCGGTGAACCAGCAAATCCTTTCGCCACACCATTGGAAATTTTACCAGAGTGGTATTTATATCCAGTCTTCCAAATTTTGCGATCGCTTCCTAACAAACTTTTAGGAGTGTTAGCAATGGGTTCTGTACCAGTTGGGCTAATTCTCGTTCCTTTTATTGAGAACGTTAACAAGTTCCAAAACCCCTTCCGCCGTCCAGTTGCAACCACAGTCTTCCTCGTTGGTACTCTTGTCACCATCTGGCTGGGTGTTGGTGCTGCTTTGCCATTGGATAAATCTTTGACCTTGGGACTATTCTAAATTAGTCACCACAAAGTGCTTTGACGCCTGTAAGTTTCAAGAGTGTATGATGATGTGCTTTTGAAAAAAATCTACAGGCGTCAATTTTAACGGGATTGCGGAAGTCCCCACCCTCTTGACAAGACGCGACGCGAACAACTTTTTGTCAGGTGGGGATTAATAGTCTTCAATCAATAGGACATTAACCCGCATTTCTCACAAGCTGCTTTGCGTATAAGTAATAAGTAATGAGTAATAAGTTAAGAATTTTACTCATTACTCCTTACTCACTACTCATTACTCCTCCATTCGAGGTGTGGTGAGAAATCCGGGATTAAGCCTCATTGCATTGACAATTTTCGCGTTTAACAATTATAAAATTCATTATACTTAGCCCAGTCTCTTGACTACGAGTTCCTAGTTTCCGACTAAGAATATCTAATGGGAAGGCTAACGCCTCATGACTGATGCTAAAGTCATCAAATATAAACATTTTTTACTTAATTAATGTAAGTTGCTAGTTACAACCCCTGAAATGCCAAAATCGTTAACGTTTTGTATTTTGGTACACAAAATATCCCAATTTAGATTTTTCTATATCAAAGAAGTTTGGCGAATAGTGCAAAATTTAATAACTAGCAACTTAGGTTTATTTATATTTAAGTCACAGTTAATGTTTACTATAGTGCAGCAAGACCATCTGAAGGTTAAGAGCGAACTCACTCTCCTAAACCAGGTGCAAGAATGGTTTGAGCAATTTTGTCTGCAACATTTGTCTCAACTTGGCTGGTCAAAAACTCAACTCGATCGCCTCAATTTAGCATTAGCAGAAGGCTTTACCAACGCTGTTCGCCACGCTCATCATGCTTTACCCCCAGAAACAACCATTGACATTAACGTTGATCTGTGGATTGATCGGCTAGAGATTAGAATTTGGGATTATGGAAAACCTTTTAATCCCGATGCGATCGCAGAGCCAGCCCCAGGTACTCTACAAGTAGGCGGGTATGGATGGTTTCTCCTGCGACGGTTGGCAGATCGTGTTGTCTACGAACGCGGTGCAGATGGTAGAAATTGCCTCCTCATTGTTAAATACTCTGTAGAAGCACAAAAGTAAAAGTGAAGTTAAGCCACTCACTTTAAAACAAAAGCATAAGCAGAAGGGGTTTCTGCTCTAATATATAGTTACTTGATTGATAAAAGTATACTTTACTTCAATAGTATTTCAAGTGAAGGAATGTGTTTTTTAGGTGAAATTGCTTAGTTATTATGATTTTTTTGTAAAATATCAAAAAATAATTTTGTATAAAAAGAATTTAGTGAATACAGTAAAGATAGCATTCGAGTTACACTAGCTCCCTTGTTAAGATTTGTCAGCAGCGTTGAGAGCCTGAATTTTTGTTCTCATAACAAGTGTGATTTAGTGCTTAAAAGAGATAGGGAGAATAGGGGACAGATATGACTAAAACAGCCCTAATTACAGGAATAACTGGTCAAGATGGCTACTATCTCAGCCATTTGCTTCTCAACCGTGGTTACAGAGTTGTAGGATTAGTGCCGCCCCATCGCCAACCTAATTTGACAAAGCTGGGGACACTGGCAAATCAGGTAGAGATTTTTACGGTTGACTTAAGGGATAGTGCGGCACTGTTGACCGCAGTTGCACAACTGCGTCCCCAAGAAATTTACAATTTGGCGGCTCCCAGTTTTGTACCCGACTCTTGGAACGATCCGTTGGGAACCCTAGATTTGATTACTGGTACTGCTACCAGACTTTTGGAAGCAGTACGACAGGTTGGTTTGTCTACTAGATTTTATCAAGCCAGCAGTTCAGAAATGTTTGGCGATGTATTTATTTCGCCTCAAGACGAAGAAACGCCTTTTCGTCCCAAAAACCCCTATGCTGCGGCGAAGATGCACGCCCACTGGACAATGGTGCATCATAGACAGCGCTATGGATTATTTGCCTGTAGTGGAATTTTATATAACCATGAGTCTCCCCTACGCGCACCTCAGTTTGTCACCCGAAAAGTTTCTTTAGCAGCCGCATCGATTAAATTGGGTTTAACTGACACCTTAGAAATGGGTAATCTAGATGCCAAACGCGATTGGGGCTTTGCAGGAGATTATGTAGAAGCTATGTGGCTCATGTTGCAAGTCGATGAGCCAGAAGAATATGTGATTGGTACTGGGAAACTGCACAGTGTTAGAGATTTAGTTGCCACAGCTTTTGACTCTGTAGGATTGGATTGGACGAATCATATAGTTTTAAATACTAGTTTATTGAGACAAGATGAGCATTTTCAACTAGTAGCTAACCCCAGTAAAGCTAAAAGGAATCTTGGCTGGGAACCTCAAGTAAGCTTTGCGGAACTCTTAGAAAAAATGGTAAAAACAGATTTAGAGCGGTTACAAAGCGGTGCGATCGCGCCCTTATCGCAAGTGTAATTGAGAAGGCAGAGGCAGAAGGCAGCAGACAGAAGGCAAGAGGAATTACTCACGCTTAAAAATGGAAGTGGGAGTTAAAATGTGAACACTTTGTATCATGTTATAACGTGTCTCGTAACAGTATCTTTTTGGAACTGGGTTTCATCCATACTTCTTTTCCTTTGCCTCTTGCCTTTTCTCATAACCTAATATGCACACCAGTACAGTGACGGAAAACCTCAAGTTAGGTAATAAAGTTAACAAAAAAACTAACCATGTCTTCGTGTTTTTAGAAATTTTTGCTCACGAAGGTGGTATTCAATCATATATAAAAGATATTTTCCGCGCCTATCTGGGATTGAGCCAAGCTTACAAGGCGGAAGTTTTTTTGCTGCGAGATAGCCCTGATAGGTTAAATCCGTTTGAAGCTGAGAATTTAAAATTTCATTACTTTAAAAATCAGTCTCCTCATTTGGGGAGGCTGCAAATGGCAGCAGCTTTACTTAAGTGTCTATTGCAAAATCGTCCGCAGCAAGTTTTTTGCGGTCATATTAACTTAGCAGTATTAGTCCAAACTCTTTGCCAGCCCTTGGGAATTCCTTACACCGTGCTAACTTACGGCAAAGAAGTCTGGGAACCTCTAAAAAATCAAGAACACCGCGCCCTGAAATCAGCAGATAGAATTTGGACAATTAGCCGCTACAGCCGCGATCGCGCTTGCCTTGCCAATGGTCTAAACCCCAAAATGGTAGAGATGATGCCTTGTGCAATTGATGGGGATAAATTTACTCCAGGTTCCAAGCAGCCAGAATTAGTTCAAAAATATGGCTTAACTGGTTCTAAGGTGTTAATGACAGTAGCACGCTTATGGTCAGGGGATATTTACAAAGGTGTAGATGTCACAATTCGGGCATTACCACAAATTGCTCAGGTTTTCCCAGAAGTGAAATATTTAGTAATTGGTCGTGGTGATGATCAACCGCGATTAGCGCAGCTAGCAAACGATTTAGGTGTGAGCGATCGCGTCATCTTTGCTGGTTTCGTTGCCACAGAAGAATTAATGGAACATTACCGTCTTGCTGATGCCTATATCATGCCTTCACAGGAAGGCTTTGGCATTGTTTATCTAGAAGCAATGGCTTGTGGAGTGCCGGTCTTATCCGGTGATGACGATGGCTCGGCTGACCCCTTACAGGATGGTAAACTAGGATGGCGAGTACCACACCGCAATCCTGATGCTGTAGCAGCAGCTTGTATAGAAATGCTTCAAGGGGATGACCAACGATGTGATGGAGAGTGGTTGCGAGAACAAGCGATCGCTCTGTTTGGCATAGATGCCTTCCAACAGCACCTGCAAAAAATGCTCCTATCCTCAGTCATTAAGTCAAAATAACAAATGACCAATAACTAAAATCGCTATCCTAGAAGGAGAGCAGGACGACATTTAAAAAATGAGCTTTAAGTCATTTCAATTGAATCTTTTAAATCTCCGCCCTTGGCTCACCCTGCTAGCAGTTGCTTGGTTGCTGGCATCACTGGGCTTGGGTTGGTTGGTTAATTCGTTATTAATTATTGTCGGGTTGCTTTTTTTAGCACCCGTTGTGGCTTTTTTTGGTTTTCGTTGGTGGCTGCAACGCAACTTGGTTGCCGATCAGTGTCCCGTCTGTAGTTATGAATTTACGGGTTTAAACAACAGTCAGTTACAGTGTCCTAACTGCGGTGAGTCGCTGTTAGTACAAAATAGTCATTTTCAGCGCTTCACACCAGAAGGCACAATTGATGTCACTGCTGTCGAAGTTCCAGCCAAATCACTTGAAGATTAGTCATTGGTCATTAGTCATTGGTTATTAGTAAAAGACAAATGACTAATGACTATTTGTTTTGTTGCGAGATTGAGAGGGTGTAGTTAAACTGCTGCTGGGATAGTTCGCCCACATGCACCGTGTATCTTCCTGCTTGCCAGTAACCAGGAAGCTCTGCCTTGCCTCCAGAGGAACTATCTGCCATTACACAAAAACGTCCCCCCGGCCCGTCGATCAACAGCGTTGGCTTCCCTTGACTTTCTACTGTTAATCGTAAATAAGGTAGCGACTCTGTAACTTGGATAACTTGGCTGGGTTCAGTGGTAATATTGCCACAATTACTTTTGACAGTTCCCCCAGACTTTCCGTTCAAAACCAGTGGATCTGGTTGGAAAGCCCGATTTATTTGGACTTTTGGTGTTTCTGCCAAATTAGCCTCAGCAAAAAACAAGCTCATCACCAAAGCTGTGGGAACAATTGCAAGTAGCCGAAGCGTTTTCATTTTAATTAATGCTCCAGATTTTTAGAGCAATATTGTTATATGGTCTAATTTAATTGACGATACAAATTGATATTGGTTCCAAAAGCTACCGTATAACCTGATACCATCAAATTAAAAATTGTTTGTGAAGACGAGATGTAGATATGTTGCCAAGTAAAGACTCTACATCTGTCATGCAAATTAACTTATGTATGATGATTGCTGGCGATCGCTTGTCTAACAAAATCTTTAGCAAGTATTAGAAGCATCACTGTTTCGATAATTCACTTACGTAAATCACACTAATTATCCTGGCTTTATACGTGCTTTCTTTTGCAATTTTAGTTTTTTCTGTACTTCATATCTAACAAATCAGCTTAAGTACAGTAGTATTATTTACATCTTTAAGTAGTCAAAATCCCGCATAAAAAATATCTATTAGTAGAAAACAACAAAAAAACATAATTTTTACCTGTTACAAAGGTGTTGCATACACAGACATTAGCTAAAATCCTAAGACAACCATCAAAAATAGAATTTAGTTGGTTTGTTGTCTAAATAAGTTACCTAGCTGAGGTAGATAAAGATTTATGAATCCTCAACCAGAAGAAGAATTACAGCGTCGCCTCGATAAGCTAGAGGCAGAAATTAATTCACCACCTGGGGTTGTTTCTCAACCACAAGGACAAAAACAGATGCCTCAGTCTGTTTTTGCTAACTTGAACTTGCAACTGGAGCGATTTAAGATTTGGTTCAACGGCTTATCTGGGACAAAAAAGCTGGTAGTTTCGGGTGTGACGCTGCTAGTCGGCTTGGCGATGCTGCAAACAGTGTTTAAACTAGTTGCATCTATAATAACTCTGGCACTTTTGGCAGCGTTAGTGTATGTTGGATACAAATTTTTTGTGTCTAGTAGCTTTCAACGTAAGCAATAAGTTGATATGCATTACTTGGCAATTTGCCCGGAGTTATGAAAATCAGGAGCCATAATACAAAAGGTTTTTGACTCATAACTCCTAAATTCTATTTCAATATGCTTTTCTTTTTGCCGATTAGCTGAGTCTATTTTAATTGTGCCGATCGCGGCGTAGAAATAATATCAAAGGGAATTATTCGATGACATCACCAATTGTCAGGAGAAGTAGTAATCAATCTGGTCAGTCAAAAGAACCGGAAAGAGCCAGTTCGTTGTTGCTAGCAAGTAGACGTTTTGCTGCTTGGGCGGCTGAAATCACACTAGTGGTTGCCAGTGGGTTGATTCCCTTCGGCATTGGTGTATATGCCAATTCTAGAAGCGATCTGAACCGAGTGCCCCTTAACCCCGTGCTAGTAGTTACGGAAAGAGCGATCGCTAGACCCCTAGCTCTGCCTGTGAGCTATGGCATCCGTAACGTAGCATGGCCGACTAATATTTTGTGGACAATCGCCCTATTAGCGCCTGTAACCCTTTCGTGGTGGCAATTGTACTTACTGGCTAAAACTGGTAGGACAATTCCGAAACGTTGGTTCAAAGTGCGGGTTGTGAATGAGCAAGGGAAGCCGCCCGGATTGGGGGCAGTTGTCATTAGAGAAGGAGTTGGACGTTGGACTGTACCCATTTCCATCGCCTATCTGCTGTGGCGCTACAGCTTTGCTTTCCCAAATTTAGGATTATTCACATTTTTGTCTTTATTAATGATTGTGGGTGAAGGGATAGGCTTACCGTCGCGTCGGGGTCGTCGCGCACTACACGATCAACTTGCAAGCACTTATACAATAGATGCGACTCGCCCCTTACCATCTTCGCTCTTAGCTAACAACAGACTAAATCAATCTGCTGGTGGTGATGATGAAGCAGAAGGGCAAGAGGGAGAAGAATTAGCGGTAGATGAAACCAACAATTCACCCAACCTGTGGCGGCGGATACAGCAAAATCCTAACCTAACTTTGTTTGGGGTAGGGCTTACGAGTATGACTGCTGTGTTGGCAACTTTAATCGGTACTCAAGTTTATATCCAAATTCAACAATCCCAGCGAGCAACTAAGCAAATTAATAGCCAACAGTTCAGCGAACTTCGCAACCAATTGGATTCCAACTCTGGGGCGACTAATGAGCAACGCCAAAGTGCAATTTTGGCTATGGGTGGTCTTAACGATCCACAATCTATTAAATATCTGGCGGATTTATTGGTTAGTGAAACCAACCCCAGCCTCCTGGATACGATTCAACAAGCTTTGACAACTGTCGGGCCTCAAGCCATCCCCGAATTAAAAAATAAGAATCAGTTTTTGGTTAGCGAACTGGAATCTGTGGGCAGCACTGCAACCCAAGAACGGGATTTGCGACAAGGGCGGCTACAAAGAAACCAGAGAACGATCAACAAAATTCTCTCTGTGTATAGCGGAAAAATGGAAGGCGTTGACCTTAGTAGCACCCAATTAGGTCAAAGCGGTACTCCAGGAAGCTCATTCTTTAACTTGGTGCTAGACAACCTTGATTTATCAGGAGTTAAGTTTAAATCTGCAAATCTTAACCAAGCCAGCTTTAAGGGTACCCGCTTTCGGGGTGTGGGTGAAGATGGACGCTGGGATACCTACGACGATGTGATGGCTGATTTAAGCCAAGCTCAGTTGCAGCAAGCTAATCTGACTGATGCTAACCTTAGTCGCGTCTTGATGAACCGGATCGATTTAAGCCGCGCCACTCTCAACAGAGCCAACTTATCCAACGCCCGTCTATATGATGCTAAACTCAACAGCACCCAACTAGTAGGAGCCGATCTGCGAAACGCAGTTTTGGAAAAAGCCAGCCTAACTGGGGCTGATTTAGGCGATGCTAAATTGAACGAAGCCAATCTGTACGCGGCCCGATTAGGTCGTGTCACTGCTATAGGAACACAATTATCCTTTGCCAACTTAACTAACACTGATTGGCAAGGAGCAGATTTATCAGGAGCCTATTTGGATCGTGCTAATCTCAGCAATGCTAACCTGAGCGCCACTCGTTTAGCTGGTGCCGTTTTGCGTTCTGCCCAGATGGAAAACGTTAACTTACAAAACGCTGACCTAAGTCTTGCAGATTTACGGGGGGCAAATGTAGCAGGAGCAGATTTTAAGGGGGCAATTCTCGCTCCTAGCAAAGAAGATCCAGCAGATCAATTTGTCAAAACTCCAGATTTAGGCTCAGTATCTGCCGTAGTTCAAGGGGTTGATTTTTCTCAAGCCAAAAATTTAGATCCCAAGCAATTAGCATACATTTGTACTCAAGGGGGGATTCATCCTCGTTGCCCGTAGAATGGAGGGGGAGCAGGGAGCAGGGGGCAGGGAGCAGGGAGCAGGGGGCAGGGAGCAGGGAGCAGGGG